>NZ_PQLN01000034.1:0-42290 GCF_002919855.1 Aeromonas sp. ASNIH8
AACTCTTGACTTGCATGTGTTAGGCCTGCCGCCAGCGTTCAATCTGAGCCATGATCAAACTCTTCAATTTAAGTTTGGTTGCTTCGAAAAGCGGCTCAATGAATTGCTGAATTAACTGCTGCAACTTTCGTTGCTTTGGTCACTTCATCAGACATTGATATCAAAAATTGTTTTTGATGCTCGATGCTGTGAGTGCCCACACAGATTGCTTGATTCAAATTGTTAAAGAGCAACGCAGCTTTTGGCTGCTGCGGGAGTGGCATTCTACTCAACCGCCTTCTCGAGTCAAGCCTTATTTTCACAGGCTTTTCGAGGCTACCGACCGCTTTGTTTGCGTTACCGCTTGCCCTGTCGATGGAGGCGCATTATAGGGAGCGAATTCGTTCTGGCAACCCCTCCTCTGCAATAAAATTGTAAAAATCGGCACTTTTTTAGTTATTCATATCCAAACACAGCTTTTATACAAACTTATCCACAGAAACCGGTGTTATCTTGCTAGAATGGCCGAAAACAAGGAGGCCAAGATGGACTTGCGACTAAGACCTTACAAGGGAAAATGCCCGCAACTGGGCAAACGGGTATATGTGGATCCCTGCGCCACCCTGGTGGGGGATATCCAGCTGGGTGACGATGCCAGCATCTGGCCCATGGTGGCCGCCAGAGGGGACGTCAACCATATCCGCATCGGTGCCCGCAGCAATATCCAGGACGGCACAGTGCTGCACCTGACCCGCAAGAGTGCCAGCAACCCCGGCGGCTATCCGCTGCTGATAGGTGAAGATGTCACGGTCGGTCATAAAGCCATGCTGCACGGTTGCACCATAGGCGACCGGGTGCTGGTCGGCATGGGTGCCATCCTGCTGGATGGGGTGATCGTTGATGACGATGTGATGATCGGGGCGGGCAGCCTGGTGCCACCAGGCAAGCGGCTTGAGGCCGGCTTTCTTTATATGGGCAATCCCGTCAAGCAGGCCCGCCCTCTCAAACCGGCCGAGATCGCCTTCCTGAAGACCTCGGCCGACAACTATGTGCTGCTCAAGGATGAATACCTGCAAGAGGCCTGACCCTGCAGCCACAAACAGGAAGCCCGGCATGATGCCGGGCTTCTCTTCTTATATAGCTATAGCTATGTGACCATCAGGCAGGATCAGTGGGCCTGATCCCAGTTGTCACCGGTGCCCGCTTCCACCACCAGCGGCACATACAGTTCGGCCGCACCCGACATCTTCTCCTTGATGAGGGCGATGTACTCTTCCAGCTTCTCTTCGCGGATCTCGAACACCAGTTCATCGTGTACCTGCATCAACATGCGGATCGACTCGTCTTCAATCCCGCGGATCCAGCCATCCACGTTGATCATGGCGCGCTTGATGATGTCGGCAGCGGTGCCCTGCATGGGTGCGTTGATGGCGGCCCGTTCGGCCGCCTTGCGCAGACCGGCGTTGCGGGACTTGATATCCGGCAGATAGAGGCGACGGCCAAACAGGGTTTCGACATAGCCCTGGGCGTCCGCCTGCTGGCGGGTACGCTCCATGTACTCCAGCACACCCGGGTAGCGTTCGAAGTAGAGATCCATGTACTTCTGCGCTTCGGCGCGACCGATCCCCAGCTGCTTGGCCAGACCGAAGGCACTCATGCCATAGATGAGACCAAAGTTGATCGCCTTGGCACTGCGGCGCATGTCGCTGGTCACCGCATCGAGCGCGACCCCGAACACCTCGGCGGCGGTCGCCTTGTGGATGTCCTTGCCCTCGGCGAAGGCGGTCAGCAACCCCTTGTCACCGGAGAGGTGGGCCATGATGCGCAGCTCGATCTGGGAGTAGTCCGCCGCCACCAGCTTGTAACCGGCGCACGGAATGAAGGCCTGCCGAATGCGGCGCCCCTGTTCGTTGCGTACCGGAATGTTCTGCAGGTTGGGATCGGTGGACGAGAGCCGACCGGTCGCCGCCACCGCCTGATGATAGGAGGTGTGCACCCGCCCGGTCTGCGGCTTGATCATCAGCGGCAGCTTGTCGGTGTAGGTG
Source organism: Aeromonas sp. ASNIH8 (assembly GCF_002919855.1). Taxonomy (NCBI): domain Bacteria; kingdom Pseudomonadati; phylum Pseudomonadota; class Gammaproteobacteria; order Aeromonadales; family Aeromonadaceae; genus Aeromonas; species Aeromonas sp. ASNIH8. Next base: position 2,025 of record NZ_PQLN01000034.1, read on the forward strand.
GACTTGAGCTTGGCCAGCCCACGGTGCTCCATCAGCAGTTGCGGCAGCTCATAGGTCTCCGCCAGCTCGGCCAGCACCTCTTCCGCAGTGGATGGCGCTCCCTTGGGGGTCTTTTTGATGATAGGCAGCCCCAGCTTGGTGAAGAGGATTTCACCCAGCTGCTTGGGCGAGGAGAGATTGAACTCCTGCCCGGCCAGCTCGTGGGCCTGCTTCTCCAGCTCTGCCAGACGCACTTCGATCTCCTGGCTCTGCTGATGCAGCAGCTTGGGCTCGATGGTGGTACCGAGTCGCTCCATCCGCGCCAGAACCGGCAGCAGCGGCAATTCGATCTCTCTGAATACCTTGGCAAGTCCCGGCTCGGCAGAGAGCTTGCCCCACAGCGCCTGATGCAGACGCAGGGTGATGTCGGCATCTTCCGCCGCGTAAGGAGCCGCCTGCTCCAGTTCGATCTGGTTGAAGGTGAGCTGCTTGACCCCCTTGCCGGCAATGTCCTCGAACGAGATGGTCTCGACGTTCAGATACCTGCGGGCCAGGGAATCCATGTCGTGGCGGCTGGCGGTAGAGTTGAGCACATAGGATTCGAGCATGGTGTCGTAGGCGATACCCTGCAGCTCGATGCCGTGGTTGAGCAGCACATTGCGGTCGTACTTGAGGTTCTGCCCCACCTTGAGACGGGCCGGATCTTCCAGCAGCGGTTTGAGCTTGCCGAGTACCACGGCCTCGGTCAGCTGCACCGGCGCCCCCAGATAGTCGTGGCCGAAGGGCACGTAGGCCGCCTTGCCCGGTTCGATAGCAAAGGAGACGCCAACGACGCGCGCTTCCATATAGTCGAGACTGGTGGTCTCGGTGTCGAAGGCAAACAGCGGCGCCGCCTGCAACCGTGCCAGCCACTCGTCGAATTCGGCCTCATCCAGAATGCAGCGATAGTCGGTTTCGATGGCGGCTGCCGGGGCGGCGCCTTCCTCATCACCTTCTGCTTCGCTCTCCTCGGCGCCGCCGGACTCCAACTCTTTGATCAGGTTGCGCAGCTCGTACTCGCGATAGACCGCCAGCAGAGCCTCCTTGTCGATGGGGCCGAGCTGCAGCTCTTCCAGGCTCTGCTCCAGCGCCACATCGGTCTTGATGGTGGCCAGCACGTAGGAGAGGCGCACCTGCTCTTCCTGCTCGCGGAACTTGTCGGCGAACGCCTTGGAGCCACGGAAGCCGAGCGTAGCCACCTTGTCGAGGTTGGCGGCGATCTCGTCGATGCTGCCGATCCCCTGCAGCAGGGCCAGCGCGGTCTTCTCGCCGACGCCGGTCATGCCGGGAATGTTGTCCACCTTGTCCCCCATCAGCGCCAGGTAGTCGATGATGAGCTCGGGCGGTACGCCGAACTTCTCGATCACCCCTTCCCGATCGGTCTTCACATCTTTCATGGTGTCGATCAGGGTGACATGGTCGGAGACCAGCTGCGCCATGTCCTTGTCGCCGGTGCTGATGAGCACAGGCAGCTGTTTCTCGGTCGCCTGACGGGCCAGGGTGCCGATCACGTCGTCAGCCTCCACCCCTTCGACCATCAGGAAGGGGAAACCCATTGCCTTGATCATCTGGTGAATAGGGGCGACCTGGCTGCGCAGATCGTCCGGCATGCTGGCGCGTGTTGCCTTGTATTCGGGATAGATGTCGTCACGGAAGGTCTTGCCCTTGGCGTCGAACACCACGGCCACGTGGCAGTCAGGGTACTGCTTGCGAAGGCTGCGCATCATGTTGGCCATGACACGGACGGCGCCGCTCGGCAAGCCGGTCGAGGTGCGCAGATCGGCCTGCTGCGAGGCAAAGAAGGCGCGGTAAAGATATGAAGAGCCGTCGACCAGAATAAGAGGATTGCTAGAGGCCATGAAAATCGTCCTGCCAAGAATAAACAGCCGCTAGGATGCCACAGGGCCCGCACCACACCAAGGGGACTCCCACCATCACCCCGGCGCACCGGTGGGGCATATTGCTGTGGATAACTCTGTGCTCAAAAATGGCACCATTGCATCACTGCCGTGACAAAGCTGTGGATTAAAACAAAAAATATATTTTAAAACATTGTGTTGAGAACATGAAAACTCAACATGACACACTCATCATGATCTCGATCAATGTGGAAAAAAATTCAAGGGGGGTACTGAGGCAGGATCCAAAACGAAACAATCCTAGCACAGGGAGATGACTTGACCAGCGGAGGTCGAACGATAACCATACAAAAGTACAACAATCTACCCTGGCTCACATTTTCAACAACGAGGAGTCTGTCATGAAAAAAGTGGCCGTGATCTTGAGTGGTTGTGGCGTGTTTGACGGCGCCGAAATCCACGAGGCCGTCATCAGCCTGCTGGCGCTGGCCCGTCAGGGAGCATCCGTTCAATGCTTCGCCCCCAATGTCCCTCAGCTTCATGTCATCAATCACCTGACCGGCGAGGTCAACGAGGGAGAGAGCCGCAACGTGCTGGTCGAGGCGGCCCGCATCTGCCGCGGCCAGATCAGGGATGTGGCTGAACTGGATGCAGCTGACTTCGACGCCCTGCTGGTGCCGGGCGGCTTCGGCGCCGCCAAGAACCTGTGTGACTTCGCCATCAAGGGCGCAGAATGCCGCATCCAGCCGGATGTGCTGAAGGCCTGCCAGAGCTTTGCCAGAGCAGGCAAACCGGCCGCCTACATCTGTATCGCACCGGCCATGATCCCGCTCATCTATGGGGCAGGCACCCTGGCCACCATTGGCAACGACGAGGGCGCCGCCAACGCCATCGAAGCCATGGGTGGCAGTCATCTCGACTGCCCGGTGAGCGAATTCGTGGTGGATCAGGAGCGCAAGGTCATCTCCACCCCTGCCTACATGCTGGCCAACAATATTGTGGAGGCGGCGGACGGCATCGAGAAGACCGTCAAACAGCTGCTGGCACTCTGATTGCCCGGCAGACCAAAACAAGCGGGCCGCTCAAGGAGCGGCCCGCTTTCATTCCGGTCAGTCTAGACGAGATCAGATGGCATCGCCCATCTGGTCCATCTTGCCCAGCAGGGCACGCAGACGCTCTTGCCAGGCAACGTGCTCGTTGCGCAGTTGGTGGTTTTCGTCTTGCAGCTTGCTGTTCTGCTCTTTCAGCTCGTCCAGCTCCATCTTCAGCAAGGAGATGTTGTCGACGGCGGATTGTACTTTGGATTCGAGTTGCTCAAGGACTTCTAGTGACATATGCATACCTGTATGTTCAATTGCGATGCCCCACAGAGGGCGATTCAAGCGCGTGGAGCCAGCATACCCTGATGCGCTCGGCACAAACAAGCCAGCACGTTGCAAAATGCGCCCTGCGGCCCGGTATTGCTTAAATATGCGTCGGTTTTTCTCGCAGGCAGCAGGAACCTCGATCCCGGGCGTCCGCCGTGGCATAACCCGCACTCCTGCCGATGCCACCATCAGCCATGCAAGGCGATGAAGCCCCCCATCATCAGACAGGCCACGGCGTACATCAACAGGCCGTAGAGCAGGTTCCAGCGCAGCAGCAGCCCGGCGCTCAGGTTGTAGCGGGACGCCAGCGCCAGATTGGAGCCGGAGAGCGGGCTCGTCCCGGTCGCCAGACCCCACCCCATGAGGAAGCACATGCCAAGCAGGCTGGGATCCGGTGCCAGCGGCCAGAGCAGCGGCGCCACCCCCGAGATGCTGATGAGAGGATGCACACCCACTATGGCCACCAGGAAGATCAGCAGCAGGGTCAGGCAGGCTTCCAGCCAGCCGAAGTGGTTGAACAGCGGCAGGCCGTGGCCACTGCCAAAGTCCAGTACTGACAGCGCGCTGTTGATGCCAGCCGCCAGCAGGCCGGCCCCCAGAAACAGCACAAGCTGGCCACCGATCGCCGGGAAGCGCTCCACCACCTGACGCTTGAGAGCAGCCCCTCGCCCCGCTTGCGGCATGAACAGCAACGCCAGCAAGGGCGCCACCAGGGCGATCACCGCCAGAATGCTGAGTCCGGGCCAGAAACGGTGGATCACCAGCACCAGCAGTGCCAGGGTCACCGGTAGCCCCAGGGTCTGGAGCCGCAGCGGATAACCTTCAAAGGTCTCCACGCCGAGTCGCTCTACCTGCCAGGCCGTCAGCCCCATGGCCAGCAAGGCCGCCAGTATGCCAAAAGGCAGTATGCTGCCCAGTTGCAGACCCGGTGCATAGGTGAGGGCCACCGCCATGGCGACGAAGAAGGGGGACCAAAACGCAGCCGCACAGAAGATCCGGCTCAGCACCATGACCTGACGCCGCTCCAGCGTCCCGTTGCGCTCCAGCCGATCGCCGATGATGAAGAGCACCGAAAGATTGATGACGGCCCCCAGCAGATTGAGGCTGGCCATGGTGCTCCACAGCCCCTTGCGACCGGACCAGGAGGCGGTGCCGGTCAAGAGGCCGGAGGTAGCCAGATTGAGGGTGCTCACTGCGGCAAACATGGTCAGCATGTTGATGTTCGGCAAGAGCCAGTCACCGGGGCTGAGGCTGGCCCCCCGCCACCAGGAAAAGAGCAGCAGCAGGAGCGCCGCGCCGTAGAGGGCCAGCGCCTGGCGCCGTGCGGCACCCACCAGCCAGGGCCAGGTGAGCAGGGAGGCGGCCCAGGCCGCGATGGCGGCGGGCCAGGGGGAGAAGTCCAGATAAAGGTGCAGCAGGTTGAGCAGCCACATCCCCAGGATCAGAAAGCCTGACCAGCGCTTGACCATACAACGGCCTCGGTCAGGGGATCAGAGGCACTGATCCATGTCCAGGGAAGGTTTGTCGCACTCGGGGCGGCCCACAATCCTGGCAGGCACGCCAGCGACCGTTGTGTGAGGCGGCACCGGGTTGATCACCACGCTGCCGGCACCGATCTTGGCGCCGACGCCCACCTCGATGTTGCCGAGCACCTTGGCCCCCGCCCCTATCATCACCCCTTCCCGGATTTTGGGGTGACGATCGCCACTCTCCTTGCCGGTCCCCCCCAGAGTCACACTCTGAAGGATGGAGACGTCGTTCTCGATGACGGCGGTTTCGCCGACCACGATACCGGTGGCATGGTCAAACATGATGCCCTTGCCGATGCGGGCGGCCGGGTGTACATCCACGCCGAACACCACGGAGATCTGGTTTTGCAGATAGAGCGCCAGGGCACGGCGTCCCTGACGCCACAGCCAGTTGGCCACCCGATACCCCTGAAGAGCATGGAATCCCTTGAGGTAGAGCAGCGGGGTGGAGAAGAGGTCGACCGCCGGGTCGCGATCCTGCACCGCGCAGATGTCGGCGGCCACTGCAGCCAGCAGCTCGGGCTCGCTGCGCAGGGCCAGCTCGATCACTTCCCGCAAGGCGATGGCAGGCATGGTGGTGCTGTCGAGCTTGTTGGCGAGCTGGAAGCTCAGCGCCGAGCGCAAATCCCGGTGATTGAGAATGGTGGAATGAAAGAAGCTGGCCAGCATGGGCTCCTGGGCCGCCATGCTCTGCGCTTCCTGCTGAATTTTTTGCCAGGTTCTGGCAACCAGATCATCCATGTTGCAGCCTACTGTTGTTCAGGGTGAGTGCTTTGTCGTTCTTTTGTCAGCACCGAGATGGGGTCCATGTGAATGATCACATCCATCCGCTCGAAGGCCTGGCGGACGGCCAGTTCAGCCTCGTCGGCTATCTGATGAGCCCTGACCAGAGGCAGTTGATCATCGAGTTCCAGATGCAACTGCACGAAACGAGTCGGCCCGGATTGGCGGGTACGCAGGTCATGTACGCCATGCACCCCCTCTACGGCACAGCAGAGGGCCATTATTCTCGCTTGTTCCTCCTCTGGCAACTGACGATCGAGCAGGGCCTGCACCGATTCGTAGCCGATATGGACAGCCCCCCACACCAGGAACAGACCGATCAGAATGGCAAACAGGCCGTCGGCCCAGTACCACCCCTGCCCCGCCAGCACCAGTGCCACCAGCACGCCGCCATTGAGCAGCAGGTCGGAACGGTAGTGCAGCATGTCGGCCTTGATGGCCACACTGTTGGTCTTGCGGATGACAAAGCCCTGGAAGCTCACCAGCAGCAGGGTCAGCACGATGGAGCCGACGCTGACCCAGATCCCGGCCTCCAGGCGCACCACGGGCACCTGATTCAGCATCGACGAGATGCCGTGCATCACCAACAGCAAGGCGGACCCCGAGATGAAGGCCGACTGCACCAGACCCGCCAGGGACTCCGCCTTGCCGTGGCCGAAGCGATGCTCTTCGTCGGCAGGGGCCAGCGCATAACGGATGGCCAGCAGATTGATGAGAGAGGCGCTGATGTCCATGAAGGAATCGGTCAGGGATGCCAGCAGGCTGGATGAATCCGTCATCAGCCAGGCGATCAGTTTGCCCAGGATGAGCAGGGTGGCGGTGGTCACAGCGGCCATGCTGGCCAGGGTGACCCAGCGGGAATAGTGTTGGTGGCTCAAAACCGGCTTTCCTCCGACGCGTAAAAACTTATTATACCCTGACCCGGACGTCAGTTTGGCGTGCAAAATCAACAGAGTGACTCCCAGATGAACAAAATACTCCTGGTCGACGACGATCTCGAACTGACCCAGCTGCTCACCGAAATCCTGACCCTGGAGGGGTTTGAGGTCACCGTCGCCGAGGATGGGGAAGAGGGATTGCAGCGACTGGCAGAACAGGCATTCGACCTGGTGCTGCTGGACGTCATGATGCCCAGACTCAACGGTTTCGCGATGCTGACCCGGCTGCGCAAGACCCACGACACCCCGGTGTTGATGCTGACCGCCCGTGGCGACAGCCAGGATCGGGTCAACGGGCTGGAGGCCGGTGCCGACGACTATCTCGCCAAGCCGTTCGACGACAGGGAGCTGCTGGCCCGGGTGCGCGCCATCCTGCGTCGAACCCAGAGCCAGGCTCCCCAGCGCGGCGGCAGCTCGGAAGAGGTGCGCTTCATGGATCTGGTGCTGCAGCCCGGCCTGCAACAGGCTCGCTGCGACGATCAGTTGCTGGAACTCACCGCCACCGAGTTCGGCCTGCTGGAGTGCCTGCTGCGCAATCCGGGCCAGATCGTCAGCAAGGGCCTGCTCTCCGAGCAGGTGCTGGGCAAGAAGCTCGAACCCTTCGATCGGGCCATCGACATGCACCTGAGCAACCTGCGCAAGAAGCTGCCGGAGCGGGCTGACGGCCAGCCCCGCTTCAAGACGGTGCGGGGACGAGGCTACCTGTGGCTGGAGCAGGCATGAAATCGGCCCGCACCTTCAACGGCCTGTCCACCCAGATCTTCCTCTGGTTCTGGTTCATCCTGCTGCTGGTCGTGGCCGCGGTGGTGATCCTCCCCACCCTGGACCCCCGCAACATCATCCCGCTGCCGGCCCACGAGATCACCCGTCTCAACAACAACCTGGCGGCGTTGCAACGGGGCGCGGATCCCGAGCAGGATTTCGATCTGGCCAAGGCCATCGATGCCGCGGGCCTCTTGCCGGTGGACAACATCTATCTACGCGATGCCAAGGGGCAGATGCAGTCCAGCACCCGGCTGAGCAAGTTCGTGATCCGTTTCATGCTCGACTCGGACAACCCGGCCAAGCCCATGCTGGGCAGCGAACACCAGCGCGCCATCGCCGGCCCCTTCCAGATGGTCCATCACGGCCAGACCTATCACGTCTATTTCGGTCTGAACGTCGAAAACTCCTACCTGTTCCTCTTCATCCAGATCCTGGATCACCCCATCCAGATCCTGGGCATCGCCATGCTGGTCAGCACCCCGCTCTGTCTGTTGCTCGCCTGGCGCCTGACCCGCCCCATACTGCAGTTGCAGCAGTCGGTCTCCCAACTCGCCCAGGGCAACCTGGAAATACAGATCCCCAACCTGGGGCGGCGCGACGAGATAGGCCAGCTGGCCGAACATGTCAGTCGCATGGTCGATACCCTCAAGGACATGATCCAGAAGCAGAAGCAGCTGCTCTCCGACATCTCCCACGAGCTGCGCAGCCCCCTGACCCGCATCCAGCTCGCACAGGCGCTGATCCGCCGCAAGCAGGGGGACAGCGCCGAGCTGGCGCGCATCGAAGGGGAGATAGCCCGGCTCGACAAGCTGATTGGGGATCTGCTGGATCTGTCGCGGGTGCAGCAACATGTGGAAGCGCCGGTGACGCTGCCCCTGGCGGAGCTGCTGGAGCCCATCCTGGACGATGCCATGTTCGAGGCAAACCAGAACGGCAAACAGCTCAGGCTCCCTTCCCTGCCCGCCGAATCCCTCACCATGTGGCCGGAGCTGCTGGCGCGCGCCCTGGAAAATCCCCTGCGCAACGCCCTCAAGTATGCCCGCGAGTTCATCAAGGTGGACTGGTACCGGGAGGGACGGGAATGGGTGATGACCATACGGGATGACGGCCCTGGCGTGCCGGTGGAGCAGCAGCCCCGGTTGTTCCTGCCCTTCTTTCGGGTGGACGATGCCCGCAACGCCAAGACCGGGGGCACTGGTCTCGGCCTTGCCATCGCCGCCGAGGCGATCCAGCGTCATGGGGGGACCATCCGGGCCAGCAGCAATCAGCCGACCGGACTGGTCATCACCATCCGTCTGCCCATGCCCTGACCTCCCCCTTTTCATCGGCACGGGTGCTGGGTATGCTGGCGCCCGTTTCGCACCAGCCCAGGATCCTTCCATGCTCGATATCGTGCTCTACCAACCGGAAATCCCCCCCAACACCGGCAACATCATTCGCCTCTGCGCCAATACCGGCTACCGGTTGCACCTGATAGAGCCCCTGGGGTTCGAGTGGGATGACAAGCGGGTCAAGCGGGCCGGGCTCGACTATCACGAGTTTGCCGACGTCAAGCGCTGGCCTGACTATGAGGCGTTTCTGGCGGCCGTCGCCCCCCAACGGGTCTTTGCCTGCACCACCAAGGGACGCACCGCCCACTCGGCGGCCCGGTTTGCCCCCGGTGACGCCCTGCTGTTCGGGCCCGAGAGCCGAGGCCTGCCTATGGAGATCATCGAGGGCCTGCCATTCGAGCAGCGGCTGCGCATTCCCATGCTGCCCCAGAGCCGCAGCATGAATCTGGCCAACGCCGTCGCGGTGTTCGTCTACGAGAGCTGGCGACAGTTCGACTATTCAGGCTCGCTCTGACCGCTGACGATATTGGCAAGGCGGCCAGGATTCAGACTGACTGCGCCGTCCCCTGCCCCGCCAGCAGCCGTCCATCACGCTCCAGTCGCCAGCAGAGCCAGCCCAGCGTCAGGCCACGACCGGCCATCAGGGCACTCATGGCGGCCCACAGGGCCGCCACACCCCATCCCTGGCAGAGCCACCAGATGGGAAAGAAGCCGGCAAACACCGCCACCAGCATGCTGTTGCGCATTTCCCGGGCCCGGGTGGCGCCGATAAAGACCCCGTCCAGCAGGAAGCACCAGACCGCCAGCAGCGGCATGGCCACCAGCCAGGGGAGCTGACGTTGCGCCTCGGCGATCACCGCCGGTATGTCGGTAATGTGGCGGATGAGCCAGTGGCCCCCCAGGGCAAACGAGAGGGTGAATGCCAGGGAGATCAGCAGCGCCCAGCCCAGATTGAGGACGATGGCCTCCCGCAGCAGCGGCCGATCGCGCCGCCCGATGGCGCGCCCTACCATGGCTTCCACCGCATAGGCAAATCCATCCAGCCCGTAGGAAATCAGCATCAGGAAATTGAGCAGCACCGCATTGGCGGCCACCGCCACATCCCCCAGCCTGGCCCCCTGCAGAGTCATGAACACGAAGCAGAGTTGCAGGCAGAGGGAGCGGATGAAAATATCCCGGTTCAGGGCGAGCAGCCGCAGCAGGGCCGGCCACTGGCGCCAGCGCTGCCAGGCGTTGTGCCACACCCCGGGATCAAGTCGGCGCAGATGCCGGCTCACCAGCCAGACCCCCACCCCGAGCGTGCTGTAATCCGCCAGCAGGGAAGCTGCGGCCACCCCTTTCACCTGCCAGCCCAATCCCAGCACGAACCAGGCATCCAGCACCATGTTGACGAGATTGCCCAGGATCAGCAGCAGCATGGGGCTGCGTGCATCCTGCATGCCCAGCAACCACCCCATGATGACCAGATTGCACAAGGCCGCCGGGGCGCTCCAGACCCGCACCGACACATATTGACCGGCATAGGTCTGTACCTCGGAAGAGCCGCCGCCGAGGGCGATGATGGCAGGCAGGAACGGCAGCAACAGGAGCAACAGCGCCATGCCCAGTCCGATCGCCAAGCCCAGGGCCCGCGCCAGGGTGTCGAGCTGCCCTTCGGCATGGGCTGCACCCTGAGCCTGGGCAGTCAGCCCTGTGGTGGACATGCGCAGGAAGCCAAGCAGCCAGAACAGCAGATTGATGAAGGTCGCACCGACCGACACGCCGCCGAGAAACCAGGCCTGGCCAAGATGACCGATCACCCAGGTGTCCACCAACCCCAGCAAGGGCGTGGTGACGTTGGAGAACACCATGGGCAGGGCCAGGGCGAAGACGGCTCGGTGGCGGCGAGGATCCTTCAACCAGGCGGGAATCAGCATGGTGCGCGCCGGGATCACTCGCCAGCCAGCCGCACGATGCGCGCGAAGTCGGCCACCATGGTCTGCATGTCCACGTGGGGCACCTCACCCGGTGCCACTTTGGGTCGGAAGGTGGCCACCAGCTTCCCCTCGGGGTTGATCAGCACGATGGAGGCGGAGTGGTCGATCAGGTAGTCCTTGCGATCCCCTTCCACGATGGAATAGACCAGCCCCAGATTGCGGACCAGAGGAAAGAGGGCACTGTGAGGTGCTGTCGCCGCCTTGAACTCGGGCTCGAAGAAGGCGGTATAGCTCTTCAGGCGGGCGCTGTCATCCCGCTGGGGATCCGCCGAGATGAATACCACCTGGCTAGTGGGGGCTATCTTCTTCAACGCCGGATAGACGCTGCGCAGATCCGCCAGCGTGGTCGGACAGACATCCGGGCAGTAGGTGTAGCCGATGAACAAAAAGCTCCAGTGTCCCGTCAGGTTGGCAGGGGTAAAGGGCTGTGCATCCGCATCCGTGAGGGTAAACGGGTTGATGTCTCGCCCCGCCGGGTAGTAATCGGCCTGTTCCGGCACCGCGGGCTGACTCCAGTAATAAGCCGCCGCAATGGCGCCGATGAACAGCAACAGCAGCAGGTAAAAGCGTGGTTTAACCATATAAAACAAAGCCTTGCTTATGTTAGAAGCCCAGGGGGGCAAAACCGGTAGGGGTCATTGTAACCCGCCTGCCCCCGCCGATGGCTAGTCTTGCATCCCGGCGGGAAAGCGTCTGTGCCATGGATAAGCCGCATCGGCGCCAAAACAAGAGCCCCGCTCTGGCGGGGCTCTTGTTTGTACAGGAGAGGGATCAGGGCCGCAGCCTGTGCTGCGGCTGGGCACGTCTCAGGGGGACGCGCAGCGGGATGACGGGGGCAGTCCAGGGCTCATCCGGCAATCCGATGTCGTGATGACGGCGAAACAGACGAACCAGGCGGACAATCTTGTCTTTGGGGCACCCAAGCCAGATGGTCCAACCATCTCCCTTGTGATAGACCCAGAGCGCATAGAACCATGTCATCCGACTGCCCTTGATGAATCGGGTGATGGAAGATGCGGGCGCTGCGGCCGGCACCGGATCCCACGGCGAGCTTGAAGCCATACCTGTCCTCCTTGCTCAACAGGTCACGCTGACGGGTCTCTTTGTCCCCAACGACGAACCAACCACGGCAGCGTACTGACTGTACGAGTCCCCAGTCTGAGGTGACTCTCCCTTCTGCGCACCGACCCGGCGATCATGCATCCCTGCCATGGCGTACTGCCCGGTGCGACTCCCCCTTCCCTGATCACCGACCATGACAGGGGCCTTATCAAAGGATATATCCGAAATGCATGTCGTGCGGCGAGACTATGTGCACAGGAAGGAGAAGCGAAAAGGTGGGGAGGGAGATGCCATCGGCAGATGAAAATGAAGAGGCCTCCCGCAGGAGGCCTCTTCATCGCATCGGATGCTTACATCCAGTCGGCGTTGCGGATCACGCCGACCGCCAGGCCCTCTATGGTGAGGTGCTGACTGGCGAGATCCACCTCGATGGGGGAGAGCTCTTCGTTTTCCGGCAGCAGCCACACCTGGCTGCCCTTGCGCTGGAAGCGCTTGACGGTGACGTCCTCGTCGAGCCGTGCCACAACGACCTGGCCGTTGCGTACCTCCTGGGTCTTGTGTACCGCCAGCAGGTCCCCGTCCATGATGCCGATGTTCTTCATGCTCATGCCCTGCACCCGCAGCAGGAAGTCTGCCCGCGGGTGGAACAGGGCGGGATCCACCTGGTAGTGGCTCTCGATGTGTTCCTGAGCCAGGATGGGTTCCCCGGCCGCCACCTTGCCGATCAGTGGCAGGCCGTTTTCTTCAGGCTGCACGTCCTCTTCTTCGAGCAGTAGACGAATGCCGCGGGACGTGCCCGGCATGATCTCGATGACCCCTTTTTTGGCCAGGGCCTTCAGATGTTCTTCGGCCGCGTTGGCCGACTTGAAGCCAAGCTTCTGGGCAATCTCGGCGCGAGTCGGCGGCATGCCGGTCTCGTTCATGTTCGCCTTGATGAGCTCGAGTACTTCAGCCTGGCGAGGGGTAAGGGGTTTCATAGCATGGGCACCTGTCTTTTTATACAGCACACTGGCAGTATATACAGTGCTGGGGCCAAGGCAAGGCGCAACTGGCATTTGTCGCGACCCGACGCACATTTGCCCCTCCCCCCGCTCTGAAGTACCGACTCATCGTACCTCTCGGCGACAAGCAGTCGGTGATTTGCTATGCTCACGCCGCATTTTTTTGGAGAGCAGACGCACATGTCCCTTGGACAGAAGATTTCCAGAGCCATCCTGCAATGGCCGGTCAGCGGCTTGGTCAATCACAAGAGCCTGCCGGAAAACCCCATCACCGAGCTCAAGCTGGATCCGGCCAGACCCATCGTCTATGCCCTGAAGACCAGCTCGATCACCGACCTGATGACCCTGCAACAGTGCTGCGAGGATCTCGGCCTGCCCGGCCCCTTCACGCCGCTGGAGCTGAACGGTCAACTGCTGCCACGCTACGTCTGTCTGGATCGTCCGCCTCCCCTGTTCGGCACACGCAACAAGCCACTCCCCTTCCTGCAGGAGTTCCACCAGTTGCTGGACCTGCACAAGCAGGATCCGGCGCTGGACATCCAGGTAGTACCCGTCACCCTGTTCTGGGGCCGCGCACCGGGCCGGGAAGGCGAGGAGGCCTCCGGCTGGAACATCATCAGCAGCCTGGCGCCAAACCGCCTGAAGAAGGCGCTGATCGTGATCCTGAAAGGGCGCGAGAACCTGGTGCGCTTCTCCCCGCCCCTCTCCCTGCGCTACATGGCGGACAAGCACGGCACCGACGAGGCCATCGCCCACAAGCTGGCGCGGGTGGCCCGTACCCACTTCAGCCGCCAGCAGCTGGCCGCCACCGGGCCCAAGCTGCCGAACCGCAACCTGCTGTTCAAGCAACTGCTGGATTCGAGCGTGATCCAGCAGGCCATCGAGGAGGAGGCCAGACGGGAAGGGATCAGCCTGGAGAAGGCGCAAAAGCGTGCCCACGGCTACATGGACGAGATCGCCTCCAATTTCTCCTATCGGTTGATCCGCCTCGGGGAGAGTTTCCTCGGCTGGCTGTGGAACAAGCTCTATCGCGGCCTCTCGGTCAACGGAGCAGAGCAGGTGCGCCAGCTCGCCCAGGAAGGGCACGAGATCGTCTACGTCCCCTGCCATCGCAGCCACATGGATTACCTGCTGCTCTCCTACGTCATCTACCACCAGGGCATGGTGCCGCCCCACATCGCGGCGGGCATCAACCTCAACTTCTGGCCGGCGGGCCCCATCTTCCGCCACGGCGGCGCCTTCTTCATCCGCCGCACCTTCAAGGGCAATCCGCTCTACAGCACGGTATTCCGGGAGTACCTCAACCTGCTGTTTGCCAAGGGCTACTCGGTGGAGTTCTTCACCGAGGGCGGGCGTTCGCGTACCGGTCGCCTGCTGCCCCCCAAGACCGGCATGCTGGCGATGACCCTGCAGGCCATGATGCGCGGGCTGGACAGGCCGGTGACCCTGGTCCCCGTCTACCTCGGCTACGAGCACGTGATGGAGGTGAACACCTACCACAACGAACTCAAGGGGAGCCGTAAGGAGAAGGAGAGCTTCCTGCAGGTGCTCGGCATCCTGCGCAAGCTGCGCAACTATGGCCGCGGCTTCGTCAACTTCGGTGAGCCGCTGACCCTCAACAATTACCTCAACGAGCACGTGCCCAGCTGGAAGGATCACATCGGTGAGGAGGAGCGTCCCGAATGGATGGCCTCCACCGTCAACCAATTGGCCGAGCTGCTGATGACCCGCATCAACGATGCCGCCGCCGTCAACGGCCTGACCCTGAGTGCCCTGGCCCTGCTGGCCGCCGAGCGCCACGCCCTGACCCGGGACGAACTCCAGGCCCAGCTCAACACCTATCTGGACCTGCTCAAGCAGGTGCCCTACAGCCCGCACAGCACCATGCCGGACGAGGACGCCAGGACCCTGCTGGAGCAGGCGATGGAGCTCAACAAGTTCGAGGTGAGCGAGGACAAGTTGGGCCAGATCATCAGCCTGGACCGCTATCAGGCGATCCTGCTCACCTACTACCGCAACAACATACTGCACCTGTTCGCCATGCCCTCCCTGGTGGCGGCTCTGATCGAGCGGTGCGAGGGGATCTCCCGCAGCGAGATCGTCGCCCGCTGTGTCGACATCTACCCCCTGCTCAAGACCGAACTCTTCCTGCGCTATGAAGAGGAGGAGCTGCCTGAACTGATCGATGCCCTGCTGGCCGAGCTGTTACGCCAGCAACTGGTCGAGGCACGCGACGGCGGCTACTGGGTCAACCCCGGCAACCAGATGCGCCTGCTGCTCTTGGCCGAAAGCATTCAGGAAACCCTGCAACGCTACGCCATCGTGCTGACCCGCATGCTGGCCCAGCCCCACATCGAGGCGGAGCAGCTGGAAGCGGACGGCCTGATGATGGCGGAGCGCCTCGGCACCCTGCACGGCATCAACGCCCCCGAGTTCTTCGACCAGAAGCTGTTCAGCACCCTGATCCACACCCTGCGCAGCGAAGGCTATCTGGATCCGGGCTGCAAACCGGATCTCGGCCGCTTCCAGGCATTGGCCGACAACATAGTGCCGCTGCTTAGCAACAAGATCCGCCGCACCATCCAGGCGGGCAACCGGCTCTGAGGCGTCGACACCCAATAAAAAGGCCGCATCATGCGGCCTTTTTTCATCAAGGAAGGGGGCGGGTTAGAGGTAGTGAACCATCACCCCGAGCAGCACCAGCGCCCCCACGTAGTTGTTGTTGAGGAAGGCCTGGAAGCAGGCTTCCCGCTGCCGCTCACGGATCAGTCGCTGTTGGTAGACGAACAGCGCCGCCGCCCCCAGCAGTCCCCAGTAATAACCTGACCCCAACCCCATCAGCTGCCCGACCCCCAGCAGGATCAGCAGGGTCGCCAGTTGCAGCGCGCCGATGATCCGCTTGTCGTGACGGCCGAACAGGATGGCGCTCGATTTCAGGCCGAGCTTGAGGTCGTCATCCCTGTCCACCATGGCGTACTCGGTGTCATAAGCGATAGTCCACAGCAGGTTGGCAAGAAACAACAGCCAGGCTTCCGGCGGCAGGGCATTGGCCTGAGCCGCGTAGGCCATGGGAATGGACCAGGAGAAGGCCATGCCGAGCACCAGCTGGGGGATGGGGATGAAGCGCTTCATGAAGGGGTAGCAGACCGCCAGCAGCAGACCGGCAAAGGACAGGCTGATGGTGAGTGGGTTCAACGTCAGCACCAGGGCGAACGAGAGAAGCGCCAGCACGGCGAACAGCACCAGCACTTCCCGCTCGGCGACCCGCCCCATGGGCAGCGGTCGCCCGGCGGTGCGTTTCACATGACCGTCGAAGTTGCGATCCGCATAGTCATTGATGACACAGCCGGCGGAGCGCATCAGAAAAACGCCCACCACGAACACGGTCAGGATCCAGGGGTCAGGCAGGCCACCAGCCGCCAGACATAGCGCCCACAGGGTCGGCCACAGCAGCAGCAGGGTACCGATGGGCTTGTCGATGCGGGCCAACTGCGCATAGGCCAGTCCCCGCTCCTTGGTTAACAGCTTCACTCCAGCTCCTTATCCGATGGCAACGAATGAGACGATAGCGAGGGCAGGAAAAGTTCATGGACCAGCAGTGGCCATTGCCCCAGAAACAGGCAGGAACGACGCCCCCAGACGGTGGCGGCCGGACACCAGGGATTGCTCGCTATCTCGAAACAGGCCAGTTGCAGGTGATCCCGCCGCGCCGGTGCCTCACCGAAAATGCGCTCTCCCAGCGGCTGCTCTCCCAGATCCTGCAAACCGCCCCCCTGCAAGGCCGCTTCGGCAAACAGGGTCCAACCCAGGATGGCAGGCCCGCCATCACCGTGCAGGATCACCTCGCGGCACATGCCCACGGGGGCCGACACCGCCACCAGCGCCTGCTCGTCCACCGTCAGCGACACGGCGCGATTGCCGAGCAGTTGCACCGAGAGGTGATGATTGTAACGACGCAGGCGCCGGGTCATGGAATCGGTCTCCAGCAACCAGGGACGCAGCGCCTCGGGCGGTTCGCACTCTGCAGGCGCCCGCCACGGGACGAGCTGGACGAGGGGAACAGTCAACTCGGACTTCACAGCTTCACCATCCGGAGATTTCCGTTGTCAGGTTAAAAACCGGTTTATTATCCGTAAATCAATGGCGAATTGTAAGAACATCCGTGCTTGACGGCCCCGATGGCAGCATCAAAAATGGGGCATCCGTCGCTGCCGAGCCATCCAGATGAAGATCTTCAGAATTCTGCTGCTGTCCCTGGGGTGTACCCTCTTGAATACACAGGCCTTCGCCAATGAGGAAGAGGCCACCGATCCCGCCTCCTCCGCCGTCCAGCCGGGATTCGCCTATCACGCACTGGATCCGGACATCATCACCAACTACCTTGGCGACGGCAAAACCCTCGGCTATGTACGGGTGACGGTAGAGCTGATGGCCACGGACGCCGCCGACCTCAAGTTGCTGGAGCAGCACGACCCCCTGATCCGCGACGCCATCATCCGGCTGATTGGCAGCAAGACGGGCGCACAGATCAAGTCCCTGGTGAACCGGGAAGAGCTGCGCAAGGAGTGTGAGGCCAAGGTCAACGAACTGCTGGTCAAGGAGACGGGCAAGAAGGCGGTCCGCGAGCTCATCTTCACCAAATACCTGTACCAGTAACCACACCGGGAGGGGTCCTGCCCCTCTCACCCGTTGCATTCACTGTCGAGGACGTCATGGGTCACAAGACGCTGTGTGAGTGGCGCCGTCACGAGATCCCCGCCGATCTCAAGACGCTGCGCAAGATTGTGCGCAAACCCAAATTCGTGTGTGGCAAGTGTGCCCGCAGCGCCAATGACAAGGATTACCTGTGCCAGCCGCTGCGGCTGAAGCATAAAGAAGGGTAGGTACCTCTTCTCACGAAGAGGTTCACGCAATATTTCAGAAGAGAGAGGAAGGCTGATTTATTGATCAGTCCAGCCATGGCGACCCTGTTCAAACAGGCGACGGGCCTGCACGTCGTTGGGACAGACGCCGCGATACTCCTCTCCCGACCGTCCTGCCAGATAGAGATGCTCGGGTCGGCAATACCAGGCCAGCCCCTTCTGGCGACCCAGCTCCCAAAGGGCAACGTCCACTTTTTCCCCGCACTGGGTCTGGTGAAAAGCCACCCGATGGCCAGCAAAACCGAGCTTGCCGTCCGCCTCTCCCACGTCGCTC
Source organism: Aeromonas sp. ASNIH8 (assembly GCF_002919855.1). Lineage (NCBI taxonomy): Bacteria > Pseudomonadati > Pseudomonadota > Gammaproteobacteria > Aeromonadales > Aeromonadaceae > Aeromonas > Aeromonas sp. ASNIH8. The sequence goes on from NZ_PQLN01000034.1 coordinate 19,850, forward strand.
CACACCTTCTCGCAAGGGTCGTCGGAGTTGGAAACACAGCCCCCGAGCAGGGCGGCACAAAACATGATGACGAGTGAGCGCATATTCATCCTTGGCGTCGTTGGAATCGTTGTTGAGCCGCTGCCTGCCTCGTACAGCGTCATTTGAGCAGTTCATTCTAACCAGCCCGCCCCGTTCTCACCAAGGGCTGCCCCCCTCGCCACACAAAAAATCGGGCGGGCACCAGGCCCGCCCTCAGGCGTTACAGGGAGTCACTGATCGTCGAGAGGGTCATAGTCCTGCCAGCTCTCGTCATCCAGCTCCTCCAGCTCGTCTTCCCAGGATTCCGGCTCCCAGTCATCATCGAGATCGAAATCAGGCGTCTGCGTACCCATGCTCATTCTCCTTGGATAGTGCACCGGCCTACAAAGTCTATCCAGAATAATGGGGCTCGCCAGTGGTTCCGATCAGAGCTTCACCAGGGTGCAGCCAGCCACCTGGAGTCATGGCTCCGGTGACATCCACGCTCTGCTCCAACCCGGTGACAGACCGGGCGAACACGTCGGCTGGCAGTTCCCGCGCAGGGCGACGGGGCACCGACCTGGTCTTCGGTCACAACGCCTTGAACATGCTTGCCTCGCCCTGTCGTGGCATCGCTCCTCAGGTGCTCTGACGCTTTTGCAATTGAAAATCCAGGGCGAGGCTCATGCCGGCCACCTCCTCTCCCGCCAGTTGGCGCAGGATCAGCTCCGCCGCCTCCCTGCCCATCTGGTGATAGGGGATCCTGACCGAAGTCAGCGCAGGATGACAGGCGCGCGCCACATCCAGATCGTCGAAACCGGCGATGGCGAGCTTGCCCGGCACGCTCAGATGGCGGCGCTGGCATTCGAACAGCACCCCGGCCGCCAGCTCGTCGTTGACGCAGATCAGCGCATCCAGTTCGGGCCAGCGCAGCAGAAACTCCCCCAGCATGGCCGCCCCCGTGCTAAAACTCGGCAGCTCAGAGGTGTTGATGATGGCGTCCGGGGAGAGGTAGTTGTCCAGCAGCGCCTTCTGCCAGCCCTGCATGCGCTGCTGCAGCATCCACTGCTCCTGGCGGGCACAGAGAAAGCCGATGTTGCGGTAGCCGCGCTCGATGAGGTGGCGGGTCAGCTGGTAGCCGGCATCGAAGTTGGAGACCCCGACGTTCATGTCGATGGGATGGCGCGCCATGGCTCCCACCTCCACCACCGGCAAGCGGGCCGCCTGCAGGCGCTGCCGGATGACCTCCCCGGGATCCCCCCCAAACAACACCACGGCGGCCGGATTGTGCTGCAGGAAATTGCTGAGCAGGCTGGCCTCCTGCTGCTTCAGGTGCTGGGCATCCCCCAGCATGATCTGGTAGCCCTCGGCGAGCAGGGTCTGCTGCAGCCCGGCAATCATGTCACCGCAGGCGCGCTCCGCCAGGCTGGGGACGATGACCACTATGGTCTGGGAAGTGGCGGAAGCCAGCGCCCCCGCCGCCCGATTGGGGATATAGCCGAGTTCATCCACCGCCGCCTCGATGCGCTCTCGCATCTTGTCGGACACCAGCTCGGGGGTGCGCAGAGCGCGCGACACCGTCATGGCTCCCACCCCAGCCAACTGGGCCACGTCGTTGAGGGTCACCCGACCCGTGCTGCGGCGTTTTTTCGCTTCTGACATCCTTTCCCTTCCTCGGCATGCGGGCATTCACTTTAAGGCAAAAGCGGGGCACTGACTATTTGCTCAAACCGGATTTTACCTTCTTTGAGGCCGATAAGGGGCAGGATGAATCCCTTCTGTGAGAGAAATGATAGCGCTATCACAGATCAATGTTAGCGCTATCTGGTAGCGCTAACTTTCGGGATCAAGCTCACAGTTATCAAGAGGCAAGATCGCTAGATTGGCGCCATCCTATCCAGCCCGGACACTGCCATGCTGACCCAATTGCTGACCGAGGAGGTCATTTCCATCGAAGCGGGCGCCCGCGACTGGCGCCACGCCATCGAGCTGGCCACCGCCCCCCTGCTGGCCAACGGCACCATAGAGCCCTCCTATGTGGCGGCGCTCTATCGCTCCCACGAGGAGCTCGGCCCCTACTACGTGCTGGGACCGGGCCTGGCCATGCCCCACGCCCGCCCGGAAGACGGCGTCAACCGGTTGGGACTGGCGCTGACCGTGCTGAAGGAGGGGGTCAACTTCGGCTCCGAGGGCAACGACCCGGTGCGGCTGCTGGTCACCCTGGCCGCCAGCGACAGCAACTCCCACGTGGAGACCATCGCCCGGCTGGCCGAGCTGTTCATGAATGAAGAAGACGTGGCGGCCATCATGGCGGCCACCAGCAAAGACGACATCTTGCGCATCCTGGCGCGTTATTGAGTGGCGCCCTGCGCCCGACAGAGGAAGAGAACATGAAGATTCTGGTTGTATGCGGACACGGCCTGGGCACCAGCCTGATGATGGAGATGAGCATCAAGAGCATTCTCAAGGAGCTGGCCGTGACGGCCGAGGTGGATCACCGGGATCTCGCCTCCGCCGGCAGCGAGCGCGCCGAGATCTTTGTCGCCACCCGCGACATTGCCGAACAGCTGGTCAGCATGGGGGTCGACGGCCGGCTGGTATCCCTGGACAACATGGTCGACAAGGCCGCCATGAAAGAAAAACTCGCCATCGCCCTGCGCGAGCTGGGCGCACTCTAACCCCTTTGCGACTGTCTGGGCGGCCGGTGAGCCGCCGCTTCCATCTGCTTGGAGCTGACCATGGAATTTTTCAATTTTCTGATGTTTGACGTGCTGTCGGAGCCGGCCGTGCTGGTTGGCCTCATCGCCCTCATCGGCCTGATCGCCCAGAAGAAACCTGTGACCGAGTGCATCAAGGGCACGGTCAAGACCATCATGGGCTTCGTCATCCTGGGGGCCGGCGCCACCCTGGTGGTGAACTCGCTGGGCGACTTCGCCACCATCTTCCAGCACGCCTTCGGCATCAAGGGGGTGGTCCCCAACAACGAGGCCATCGTCTCCATCGCCCAGCAGTCGTTCGGCAAAGAGATGGCGATGATCATGTTCTTCGCCATGCTGATGAACATCCTGATCGCCCGGCTCACCCCGTGGAAGTTCATCTTCCTGACCGGTCACCACACCCTGTTCATGTCGATGATGGTGGCGGCCATCCTCTCCGCCGGCGGCATGAGCGGCATTCCGCTCATCGCGGTGGGCAGCCTGGTGGTCGGCGTGACCATGGTGCTGTTCCCGGCCCTCGCCCACCCTTACATGAAGCAGATCACCGGCTCCGACGATGTGGCACTCGGCCACTTCTCCACCTGCTCCTACGTGCTGGCCGGCTGGATCGGCGCCAAGTTCGGCAACAAGGCCCACAGCAGCGAAGAGGTGCAGGTGCCCAAGAGCCTGCTGTTCCTGCGCGATACCCCGGTGGCCATCTCCTTCACCATGGGCATCATCTTCCTCATCACCTCCGCCTTCGCCGGGCCCGAGTTCGTCGCCAGCGTCGCCAAGGGCAAGCACTGGTTCATGTTCTCCCTGATGCAGTCCATCACCTTCGCCGCCGGGGTCTACGTGATCCTGCAGGGGGTACGGATGGTCATCGCCGAAATCGTGCCGGCCTTCAAGGGGATCTCCGACAAGCTGGTGCCCAACGCCAAGCCGGCGCTGGACTGCCCCATCGTCTTCCCCTACGCCCCCAATGCGGTGCTGATCGGCTTCCTGTCGAGCTTTGCCGCCGGTCTGGTGGGCATGGTGCTGCTCTATCTACTGGGGCTCACCGTCATCATTCCGGGGGTGGTACCGCACTTCTTCGTCGGCGCGGCGGCCGGGGTGTTCGGCAATGCCACCGGCGGTCGTCGCGGCGCCCTGCTGGGAGCCTTCGCCAACGGCCTGCTGATCACCTTCCTGCCGGTGTTCCTGCTGCCGGTACTGGGGGATCTCGGCTTTGCCAACACCACCTTCAGCGATGCCGACTTCGGCGTGGTGGGGATCCTGCTCGGCCTCATCGTACGCTGATCACTCTTGCCCATCGGGGGCATGGCCGACGGTGCCATGCCCCCGCTCATCCTCCCGTACTGCCAGCCGGGCCCCACCAGCCCAAACAACGTCGAAAATATGTGCAAACACAGTGCGTTGGATCGGATTTTCACCCCATAGCGGCAGCATCTGACAGGGGAGTACGATATGCTGATGCGCTGACGTTCAACCCGACCTCGCTCGAGGCCCTTTCCATGAAATACCTGGTAGTACAAACCAAACAGATAGGAGATGTGCTGATCTCCACCGCACTGTGCAACAACCTCAAGCAGCACGACCCTGCCGGGGAAGTTCACTATCTGGTCATGGATTACTGCGCGGGCATGGCAGAGGGAAACCCCAACATCGATCGATTGATCGTCATCGAGAAGGCGCGCCGCAACGAGTGGCGCTACATGAAGGATTTGCTGCTGGGCATTCGCCGCGAGCGCTACGATGTGGTGATCAACAGCCAGGGCCAGATGATAGGCCTGCTGACCTGCCTCTTCTCCGGCGCCCGCCTGCGGATCGGCTTCGACTCTTTCCCATGGCGCCTGGGCCACAACCGCATCGTGCGCTTTCGCCATGACACCGAGCATCAGGGCAACAGCACCCTGGTGGACGACCGGTTTTCACTGCTCAAGCCGCTCAAGCTGGCCAGCGAAGATCGCAACTACTACCTCTGGCTCAGCGACGGGGAGAGACAACGGGGGCGCGAGACCCTGCTGGCCGCTGGCGTCGACCCGACCCGGCCACTCATCGCCATGGGGGTCAACTCCCTCGGTCACTACAAGCGCTGGCCCATCGACTGCTTCGCCGAGGTGGCGCGCTGGCTGATCGAGCAGCACGACGCCCAGATCCTGATCTACTGCGGGCCGGGGGAAGAGGAGTACAACCGCAGCCTGAAGCCGTTACTGCCAGCAGCGCTGCAGGCCAGCGTGTTTGACCATGTTCAGACCCGCTCGGTACGGGAACTGGTGGGGCTCTTCGCCCATTGCCAGCTGTTTGTCGGCAACGACACTGGCCCACGGCACATGGCGCAGGCCATCGATCTGCCGCTGCTGACCATAGTGGCCCCAGGCGGCGACAAGATCATCGCCAACCCGGTGAACCACCCCCGGTATCAGGCCATCGATATCTTCGACGCCAAGGGGGCGGATTATCAGTTGCCGACCCAGGAGAAGGACTTCTTCGATGAAGCCCTGTTCCGCTCAATTACACCTGAGCTGGTTATTCAGCGGCTAGCGGCTCTGCTTGCTCAGTCACGGACAGCAGACTAGCTAGCGCCTCGCAGACGGCCCGGTCATCGACATTGTTCATGTCGGCATTCAGGCCAGGGGAGTCGCTAAACAGGATCCGGACCCGCGGCGTGCTGGTCGGCAACCACTGGTTGAACGTCTCACCATGGCGCGGATAGATAGCCACCAGCGGCTTCTCCAATCCGACGGCGATATGCACTATGGCGGTGTCCACCGACAGCACAGCCATGCACTGCTGAACACAATAAATAGCATCATCTATGGTTTTTACGCCATCCAGCAGCATAACATTGCTAGCCGCGCTAGCTCTGAGCATGGCCTCCGCCGCAGCATAAGTTGCGGGTGAAGAGAGCACTCCGAAGCGATAGGCAGCGAACTCGGTTGCCAAGGTCTTCAACAACTCAACCATCTTGGCGTGCGAGAACGACTTGTACTGAGTGCTGCCGAAGGGGTTGATGAGGATGAGGTCATCACAGGCCGAGGTCACATTCCCCTTCTCTGCCACTGGGATCATGTACTTCTGATCTACTTCTTTCGCACCCAGCAGTGACAGCAGATAGCGATATTTATCCTGGAACAGCATGCCCGCCGTCGCCTCGGACAACTTCACATTGACACGTCCGATACTGTCGTCGAGGGAGGCAACATTGGTCGACGAGAGTTTGTGCAGGAGATATAGATCCTTCATCTTCATCCCCTCGGTGAGATGTATCACCAGATCGACATGGGGAATGGCTGACACCATCTTGCCAATAGCACCGTAGCCGGGTCGCTTGTTGATCTCGATGACCTCATCAACCCCGAAACAATCCCGATACAGGCTGGCCAGGGCTGGGGTCGTGATAACCGTCACTTTCTTGTTGCCCGGCAGTTTTTTTAGCTCCCGGAAGAAAAAGGAGGAGATAAAGGAATCCCCCAGCTTGGCATCCCAGCGAACCACCAAAATATGCTTGATATCCCCCTGGATGCCGAGTGGCATCTTCTTGTCAAACAAGAGAATACCCAGGGCTCTGCGCACCCGATCACGTAATAGCTGTAAATAACCGATCACTATCGAACCTCGTCATCGGTCACATGAGGACCATAGTTACGATCATCGATCGTGGTATCGAACAGACCGACATCCATGCAGCAAGGCTCAACACCCGAGGCCGTCAGACCGTTGAGTTGCAAGCGGCCTGTCAGATAATCGGATGGCATCCGAATGGGGTAGGCCTTGCTCAGCAGTTTCTTGGCGCCAGACAGAGTCAAGATATATCCTGCCGTCGATATGATGCCTCGCTTGGAGTTCCGGCTCGGGGAGATATATTTGGCAAGACGATACCCTTCCGGCATCTTCTTCATCCATGGCCAAGACTTCACCTTGCCATGGTACAAGAAAATAATATCTGACTGGCAAGCAGACATGGCCTTCGACACTATGGCCTTGAAGTGGCTGTGCAGATAGATGTCATCCTCCAGCACGACACAGTGCTCTATATTCTTGGCAACCATCATCTCATATATGCGGATATGGCTCATGGCACAGCCAACCTCACCCAAACTCAGATCGTGACCACAAAACTGTCTGGCCATGAGGAAGTCCACGTTTTTCAACTCATCTTCTGAGAGTTTTTTACCATCAACGGCATCAAAGAAAACAAAATCGACAGCACGGCTGCTCATGTGCTTCTCAATAAAGGCGCGTCGATCATGGCTCCTGGCCAAACTGATCACGAAAACTGGAATCATGATATTTTATTTTCCCTATCATACTTTATTTCTATCGCACACCAGCAGAACACCAAACTCAGCACATATATATACAACGTGTTCTGATGTTCAAAAGGCACATCACTTAATGCACTGATGGCAAAGGATAGAGGAATCACTGCGTATGGAGTTCCCCATCCTTTTCTTTCTATGATAATTTTCATTGGGTAGAATATGAAAATAATCAGTGCCAATAGACCCACAATTCCTCGAATAATCAGATTCTGCATATACTGGTTATGAGCATGAGCCAATGCAGAATCCAATACTAGGGGTGAGATCAGTCCTTGCGACACCTGCTGTTCTTTGACGGATCTGAACCCATCCGAGCCCACACCTATCAGTGGTGCATCCAAAAAACCTAACCAGGCACTCTTCCAAGCCACAACGCGCAGTCCCCACGAAGACCCGTAAGAACCCACGCTCATTTGATTTATATCTGATGCTGCAGCAGAAATTCTATCTTGAACAAGTGTATTCGTATGATAGATCACACCAAGACACATAATAAACAGTAATGCTATGGCACTATATTTCCATGGTTTGAAAATAGCTTTATACAGTACAAGGTAACTAATAACGACACCCAATGCCAACCAGACACCACGACTTTGTGAAAGATAAAGTGCAAGTATAGAACACCCAAGTGAAATGAGAGAAAACACTTTCACCAATGGATATCCTCTAGATTTAACAAATACGCACCAATTCAGAATGACCAATGTCAGTGCTGCTTGAGAAAACAGGATTGCATTGGTGAAGCCTTCAACTCTGACAATACCATCTAAATGCTGCCAAACACTCAAGGCTCCTAACCCAACACCACCCATCAGGATAGATATAGCCCCCAGAGTCAACAGTATTTTCTTGCGCGGCATAACCAAAGAAAAAACCGCCACATATAATAAATTTCGCATGACTCCGTATTGGTCACCATGAATCATTCTATTCAGCATGATCACGGCACCGTAGAATATGAAGACCCAGATCAGGCGGCGATCGATAAAGAATACATCCTTGTTTCCTCCAACAAAGTAGTTCAACAGGCCAAAGAGACCCGACACCACCAGCAAGTTGGAGAGGATGCTCTGGCCAGGAGGGACCAGAAACAACCCACAGAAGGCAAACATTATGGTTAGTGCATAAACAGTGGTCGTTGCTCTATCGAGCAGTTCGTGAGGCTTAATAGACATCAATACTTATTTCCTGAATACATAGTTGCCACGGATCTTGCGCCACAGGCCGAACATGTCGGTGCGGGGGAAGATGGCGATCCGGCGGATCTGGAACGGATCCCGGTGCATGGCTCTGGGGCCGCTGTTGGTGGCCACAGCATAGCGATAACCGGCGGCAACGGCCTGGGCTTTTGCACTGTCGTTCAGATCCCCGTAAGGATAGGCAAACGAGATCAGGGGATGGCCGAGCAACTGCTCCAGCCAGGCCTTGTTGGCCTGGATCTGGTGGGCCTGCTCCTCTGGGGGGAGCGTACTCAGGCGGGGGTGAGTCAGGGTATGGCCCCCGATCTCCACATGACCGGAGGCCACCAGCGCCTTGATCTCCTCCGGGGTCATCAGGGTCACCGGGGTATCGGGGTGGGTCGGGTGCTCCACATCCCAGCGATTGTGATCCTCACCGGTCACCACATAGACCACCGCCTTGTAGCCATACTTTTCCAGCAGCGGCAGCATGCGGGTGAGGTTGTCCCGATAGCCGTCGTCCACGGTGATCATCAGGTACTTCTTGCCGTATTGCAGCCGGTGGATGAACCCGTTCTCCGCCAGGTCGGCAAATGTCAGCGTCTCGTAGCCCAGCCACTTCATCAGCTTGAGGTGCTTCTCGAACATGGCGACCGGGAGCCAGGTGCCATGCACTCCCTTTTCGCTCTCGTGCTCGATGAAGCGGTGATACATGATGACCGGCATCTCCCGGCGCAGAGTCTCGACCACGGCATCCTGATAGACGGATTCCAGCCCGGTCACGACGCCTTGCAAGTCATACTCTTGCAGGATCCGCTGGCGCACTGGGTCTGGCACCACCTTGGAGGCCAGCGCCGAGGGGATCTGCGCCTTCAGCCCGGCAAAGTCGATGGCCAGATCTCTGGGGCCGATGTCGCCGAAGTTGCTGGCAAGCGCTTCGTCCAGATTCTGCTCAGTCACCAGACCGATGGTCCTGGCTTCGCCGATGGCAAACGCCGGACGACCGCACAGCAGCGCCTCCATCGCCACCCGACCGGCACCGATCACCAGATCGCAGCCCGCCATCAGGGCGGGCACATCGTCCACATAACCGACGAAGTCGACCTTGTCCTGAAAACGCGCAAAACGCACCGGCACCTGGGTGCCGCTGACGACGCGCACCCGACAGGCTTCCAGATCCAGCACCTCGTCCAGCAGCCGGTAGCAGAGCTCCCCCTTGGGACCGCTCAGCCGGCCTATGATGGCGATCACCGGTTTGTCGTTGTCCGGTATCGGCACGGGCTGGAACTTGTCGGTCTCGATGCCGTTGCGCAGCACCTGCACCATGGCCGGGTCCACCCCCAGGTTGTCGATGATCTGGCTGGCGATATCCTCGCACACCGCCACCGCCCGATAGCCCAACGCATGGAATGCCTTGCGGGAGGCGTGTACCGGCTGGCGCCCGTGCACCGTGGTGATCATGGGGGTTCTGGTCAGCTTGCAGGCGACGTAGCTGCTCCAGCCCGAGGCGCGCGAATGGGCGTGCACAAGCTGGATCCTGTGCTTGCGGATCAGATAGATGAGATAGAAGACGTGCCAGAAGCGGCGCAGGATACTGCGCTTGTTGAAGCGCAACCGAAAGACCGGCCCCAGAGTCGGCTTGGTCAGGGTGTCAGAGACGTAGAAAACCTGGTGGCCACGGCGGGTCAGCTCGTTGCCGACCGTGGTGGCATAGACCTCCGCGCCCGTCACTTCGAGCTGGGAGAGAGCCATCAATATGTTCATGCAAGCGCATCCGATCGACGGGTGGCCAGAGCCACCCGCCAGAGGGGTATCAAGCCCGGTTCAACCAGGCCATGTAATCGGCCACGCCTTCGGCCACAGTCTTGAACTCGCCGTCATAGCCGACGCCGCGCAACTTGGTGAGATCCGCCTGGGTGAAGCTCTGGTAGCGACCCTTGAGGTGATCCGGGAAGGGAATGTATTCGATGGCGCCTTTCTGGTGATGCCTGATCACGGCTTCCGCCACGTTCTGGAACGGCTCAGCCCGGCCGGTGCCGCAGTTGAAGATGCCGGAGTGCTGAGGATTCTGCCAGAACCAGAGGTTCACCTTGCAGACGTCGTCCACGTAGATGAAGTCGCGCATCTGGCCGCCATCCGGGAAGCCGTCACAGCCCTCGAACAGCTTGGGATTGTCACCCTGCTTCACCTGGGTATTGAGGTGGAAGGCCACGGACGCCATGGAGCCCTTGTGCTGCTCGCGGGGACCATAGACGTTGAAGTACTTGAGACCCACCACCTGGGAGTTGATCTCCGGCATCCAGCGACGCACGTACTGATCGAACAGCTGCTTGGAGTAGCCGTAGACGTTGAGGGGCTGCTCGAACCTCGGGTCTTCGATGAAGTTGTCGTTGCGCCCGCCATAGGTCGCGGCGGAAGAGGCGTAGATGAAGGGGATTTCCCGTTCGATGCAGTAGTGGAACAGATCCTTGGAGTACTCGTAGTTGACCTCCATGATGAACTTGCCGTTCCACTCGGTGGTCGCGGAGCAGGCGCCTTCGTGGAAGATCACCTCGATGCCGTCATCCCACTCCTCGAATTCGTCACCGGAGACGATCCGCGCCTGGAACTCGTCCTTGTCCATGTAGTCGGCGATGGTGAGGTCGACCAGGTTGACGAACTTGGTGCCGTCGGTCAGGTCATCGATGACCACGATATCGGTCCGTCCTTGAGCGTTCAGCTGCTTGACCAGATTGCTGCCGATAAAGCCAGCACCGCCAGTTACTACGATCATGGAGTTTGCCTCGCGTACGTTGTGGCCCCGTGTGACTGCCTGTTAAAGCTGTGTATAGTGGGCCAATTTGAAATTGCCGAAAAGTTTATCACGGGCCGCAAGGGGATTCGACCTCGATGACTTTTCCCCTTCGGGCCCGGCAGAGGGACCAGCGATGAAGACCAGAGACAGGATCATCCACAGCGCCACCGAGCTGTTCAACGATCAGGGCGAGCGCAACATCACCACCAACCACATTGCCGCACACCTTGGCATCAGCCCGGGCAACCTTTACTACCACTTCAGAAACAAAGAAGACATCATCCACTCCATCTTCGATCAGTACGCCCGCCACCTGAGCGACAGCTTCACTCCGATCCGCAGCAGCGAGATCCGGCTGGAGGATCTGATGGGCTACCTGGATGCCATCTTTTATTTGATGTGGCAGTTCCGCTTCTTCTACGCGAACCTGCCGGACATCCTGAGTCGCGACGAGCTTCTGCAGCAGAAATACCTCAAGGCACAGGAGCAGCTCCGTGCCACCGTGGAGACGCTGCTCAGAAGCCTGCGCGAAGGCGGTATCATCGCCGTCAGCGATGAAGACCTGCCGGATCTCGGTCAGACCATCAAGATGGTCGTCACCTGCTGGATCCCGTTCCAGATCGCCCAGGCCCCGGCCACCCGCATCACCAAGCCCCTGCTCTACCAGGGGGTCTTGCGGGTGCTGTTTTTGCTGCGCCCCTACGTGCAGCCACAAGTGGCCCCCCAGATACATCAACTGGAGCAACATTATCTCCAACTGGCCCAACCAGCCGGGTGAGATCTGTTTCACAATTGTTGATTATCAGCATAAAAATTTGAATTTATACGCAGGGATTACAGTAAAATGTTGCCCATTCTAGGGTCTGTCGGCGTTTCGTCGCGACCGTGACAACGCCGAACCATGCGGGTTGCACGGCCCGGGATCCTGATAACACAGTCGATACAGCAATGAGGACCGAGGATGTCTAACGGATTCTATCGTCACCTGACCGAACAGCTCGAACAGGTCAAGGCGGAAGGGCTATACAAGCAGGAGCGCATCATCACCTCGGCCCAGCAGGCCCAGATTGCGGTGGGCGGCGAGCAGGTACTGAACTTCTGTGCCAACAACTACCTGGGGCTGGCCAACCACCCCGACCTGATTGCCGCCGCCCATCAGGGGCTCGAGAGCCACGGCTTCGGCATGGCCTCCGTGCGCTTCATCTGCGGTACCCAGGACCAGCACAAGGAGCTGGAGCAGAAGCTGTCCGCCTTCCTCGGCACCGAAGACAGCATCCTCTACTCCTCCTGCTTCGACGCCAACGGCGGTCTGTTCGAGACCCTATTCGGTGCCGAAGACGCCATCATCTCCGACGCCCTCAACCATGCCTCCATCATCGATGGGGTGCGGTTGTGCAAGGCCAGGCGCTATCGCTACGCCAACAACGACATGGCCGAACTGGAAGCCCAGCTCAAGCAGGCCGATGCCGACGGCGCCCGCTTCAAACTGATCGCCACCGACGGTGTCTTCTCCATGGATGGCGTCATCGCCGACCTCAAATCCATCTGCGATCTGGCCGACAAGTACGATGCGCTGGTGATGGTGGATGACTCCCACGCCGTCGGCTTCATCGGTGAGAACGGCCGCGGCACCCACGAATACTGCGAGGTGATGGAACGGGTCGACATCATCACCGGTACCCTGGGCAAGGCGCTGGGTGGCGCGTCCGGTGGCTACACCTCCGGCAAGAAAGAGGTGATCGACTGGTTGCGTCAGCGCTCCCGTCCCTACCTCTTCTCCAACTCCCTGGCACCCTCCATCGTCTCGGCCACCATCAAGGTGATCGACATGCTGGCCGAGGGTCACGACCTGCGTGCCCGCCTCAAGGAGAACAGTGCCTACTTCCGCGAGCGCATGAGCGCCGCCGGCTTTACCCTGGCCGGTGCCGATCACGCCATCATTCCGGTCATGCTGGGGGATGCCAAACTGGCCGCCGAGATGGCGAGCCGCATGCTGGACGCCGGTATCTATGTGGTGGGCTTCTCCTTCCCCGTGGTACCCAAGGGTCAGGCGCGCATCCGGACCCAGATGTCCGCCGCCCATACCCGGGAGCAACTGGACAAGGCGATCGATGCCTTCATTCGCATCGGTCGCGAGCTCGGTGTGATTTGATCACATGGCTGGCTGATTAAAACGGGGGCCAAGGTTGGGCCCCATTTTATTACCCTCTGTACCCGGCATGGCGCCGTGAGGAATCTGTCATGAAAGCACTCTCCAAACTCAAATCCGAAGTCGGCATCTGGATGACTGATGTCCCGGCTCCCGAGCTCGGCCACAACGATCTGCTCATCAAGATCCGCAAGACCGCCATCTGCGGCACCGACATGCACATCTACAACTGGGACGAGTGGGCCCAGAAGACCATTCCCGTCCCCATGGTGGTGGGGCACGAGTATGTGGGAGAGGTGGTCGCCGTCGGCCAGGAAGTGCGCGGCTTCGCCATCGGCGATCGCGTCTCCGGCGAAGGCCACATCACCTGCGGCCACTGCCGCAACTGCCGTGCCGGTCGCACCCACCTGTGCCGCAACACCATTGGTGTGGGTGTGAACCGCCCGGGTTCCTTCGCCGAATACCTGGTGATCCCGGCCTTCAACGCCTTCAAGCTGCCGGACAACATCCCCGATGAGCTGGCCGCCATCTTCGATCCGTTCGGCAACGCCGTGCACACCGCCCTCTCCTTCGATCTGGTGGGTGAAGACGTGCTCATCACCGGCGCAGGCCCCATCGGCATCATGGCCGCTGCCGTCTGCCGTCACGTTGGCGCCCGTCACGTGGTGATCACCGACGTCAACGAATACCGGCTGGAACTGGCCCGCAAGATGGGCGCCACCCGTGCCGTCAACGTAGCCAAGGAGAAGCTCTCCGATGTCATGGAAGATCTCGGCATGACCGAAGGGTTCGATGTGGGGCTGGAGATGTCCGGGGTGCCCAGCGCCTTCCAGGACATGATCGACAAGATGAACCACGGCGGCAAAATCGCCATGCTCGGCATTCCTCCCTCCACCATGGCCATCGACTGGGGCAAGGTGATCTTCAAGGGACTCTTCATCAAGGGGATCTACGGCCGCGAAATGTTCGAAACCTGGTACAAGATGGCAAGCCTCATCCAGTCTGGCCTGGATCTCAGCCCCATCATCACCCACCATTTCCATATCGATGACTTCCAGCAGGGCTTCGAAGCCATGGGCTCCGGCAAGTCCGGCAAGGTGATCCTGAACTGGGATTGAGGACACGCGAGGGGCGCCTGGGCAATCAGCGCGCCCTATTTTGTTCAGCCTCACGAAACCCGGCGCATGCCGGTTTTTTTTATGTGGGATCACCCCTTCCCGCTCTACCACTTTGTTTGCAGATTGCTTAACACTTCACACACAAGCGTTTAAATGGCTGTAACTATTCGGTTATAATCCCGTCGTTTTCTGGGGATAATAAGAGCCTGCTGGGAGTACATGAGCGTGTTGAAAAAACTGAGCTATTTGCTGGCTGCCGGGATGGCGGCCGCCACTCTGTCCGGCGCAGTCCTTGCCGCCGATGACATGTCGACAGAGGCCATCGCCGAGCGTATTGCCCCGGTTGGCCAGGTTTATACCGCCAAGGATCTGGAAGGCATTGCGACCGCCGCGGCCGCGCCTGCGGCAGCCTCCTCCGGCCCCCGTGACGGCGAAACCGTGTTCAAGGGTGCCTGCTTCGCCTGCCACGATACCGGTGCCGCCGGCGCCCCCAAGCGAGGTGACAAGGCCGCCTGGGAGCCACGCATCGCCCAGGGCTTCGACACCTTGCGCAAACACGCCATCGAAGGCTTCACCGGCAAGGCTGGCATGATGCCACCGCGGGGGACCTGCGCCAACTGCAGTGACGAAGAGATCGAGAACGCCATTCACTACATGATCGACAAGCTCTAAGTAATTGAAAGGGCTCCTCTTGCAGCCCTTTCAATCCCATCACTTCCGACTACGCTTGAAGGTAAGTTTTTTCGGGAGTGTTGCATGTCAGTTCAGCCCACCACACCGCCAGACTCGCACTCCTTGCTGGCGGTCGTCTCCTCCATCATGGATTTCCCCGCCCCCGGCATTGCCTCCCCCGAGGATTACGCCCGACTGGTCGGTCTGCTGGACACACTCTGCCCTCTGCAACATTTCGCCATGCTGGGGCTGGCCGACGGGGGGCTGAACTGGCGCTACACCTATCAGCTTCCCGACGTGTTCAAGCAACAATTGGGACGGGAAGAACCTCGCCTCACCGAACAGCTCACCCGGCTCGATGAAGGTCAGGGCTGGTGCGTGCAGCCTGTGGAGCATATCGACGTGCAGTGGTTGCTGGCACGCAGCACCCCGGATCAGGCACCCACCCTGAGGCTGCTGTTGGAGTGCCTGGCCAAACGACTGCACGAAACCCAGACCGGTACTCAGCTGGCGGGGCAGGCCTCCCCTCTCATGCAGCGGGATCCCCAGTGGCAGGAGAAAATCGAGAAGATCGGCCGAGTGATGCGCCTGGCTCACAACCTGCCTCAGCATGCCCTGTTTGCCCAGTTGGAAGCTGTGTTGCGCCAGATGCTCTCGGTCAGCGACATGTTGCTGATCCGGCTGGAAAACCAGCGACTGGAGCGACTCTATCCACCACACCTGACATACGACGATGACATCATTCGGGCCATGTGCCACAGCACCAACAGCGTAGAGCGCCATGAAGAGGGGCTTTACTGGTACAGCCTGCCCCTGCGCCAGCAGCAGCAATACTTTGCCCACCTCATCCTCAACATGACCCGGCCTCTGGAAACCGATGACAGGCTGTTCCTCGATTTCCTGCGCCATCAGCTGACCCTGTTGCTGGAGCTCAAAAGGGTGCGACAGCAACTCGATGAGCTCAACTCGGAGGAGTCCATCAACCAGCGCCTCCAACAGCTGCGCCAAACCAACCTGAGGTTGCAGAAACGGCTCAAGCATCATCAGGAGCTGGAGCGGCGGCTCCAGTTCAATGCCCTGCACGACCCGCTGACCCAGTTGCCAAACCGGGCGCTGCTGATGAATCACCTGCATCATGCCATGACCCGCTACCGCCGCTACCAGACAGCCGGCTTCACCCTGATCTTCGTCGATGTGGATCACTTCAAGCAGGTCAATGACGCCTTGGGCCACAGTGCTGGCGATCAGTTGCTGCAGGAGCTGGGCAGCAGGCTGCAAGGCTGCATCCGGCAAAATGACATGGTGGCGAGGCTCGGAGGGGACGAATTCGTCATCTATCTGGACAACAGCCAGCGGGAAGAGGACATCAGCCCCGTGCTCAATCGCCTGATTGGCCGTATCGGCCATCCGTTCCGGATCCAGGGCAACGAACTGACCATCACCGTCAGTCTGGGGGTCGCCAGCGTGACGGAGCAAACGGCCGATGTCAGTGAACTGCTGCACCAGGCAGACCTCGCCATGTACCAGGCCAAGCGCAACGGTCGCAGCCGCATCGTCATGTATTCGGAGGCCTGTACCGAACAGGCGGGGTCACCGGAAGAGCGGCTCTTCAGAGCCTTGCGGGAAGGGCGGATTGTGCCCTACTTCCAGCCGGTGATCAGGCTGTGTGACAGCCGCCTGGTCGGACTGGAGGTGATGGCGCGCTGGATAACGGAGGAAGGGGAGCTCAAGGATGCATTCGACTTCATTCCTCTGGCGGAACAGTGCGGCCTCATTCAGGATCTGGACCGCCAGATCCTCAAGCGCACCTGCCAGCAACTGAAGCTTTGGCAGCCCGCCTCCGGGGTCGGTCGTTTCAGGATAGCCATCAACCTCTCCGGCAAGCACCTGGCCAGCCACGAGCAGATCATGCAACTGCTCACCATCATGGAGGAGGAGGGTGTCATCCCCGCATGTTTCATCTTTGAGTTCAACGAACGCGAGCTCTCCCGGCAGAGTGCCGACTCCCTCACAGCCTTGCATGAACTGAGGGCGAAAGGGATCCAGGTCAGCCTGGATGACTTCGGCACCGGCTTCTCTTCTCTCAACGCCCTGTTTCACTTCCCAGTGGATTACATCAAGGTGGACGACAGCTTCACCCATCGCATGTTGAACTCACCCAAGGATCTGGCGCTGATCCGCGCCATGCGGGACATCTGCCAGGACCTCGACTTCACCCTGGTGGTCGAGGGGATCGAAAATCAGCAACAGTTGCAAAAGCTCATCGAGCTTGGCTGCGCCCTCGGGCAGGGGCGCCACATCTCCCCCCCGCTGCCGGGAGCCGATATTCCCCCCCTGCTGGGTCAGGCCGCCCGAGAGGCCAAGCCTTCCGGCCTCAATCCTTCTTGAACAGGGCCCGCAGGTTGGCGACACCAACCTGCCCCTTCTGCTGGCGCTCCTCTGCCGTCACCTTCTTCTGGTTTTCCCACTCCAGGTCATCCTGGGGCAGCTCCAGCAGGAAGCGGCTCGGCTCCGGCCGCACCGACTCGCCAAACTGGCGACGCTCCTTGCAGAGGGTAAAGGTCAGCTCGGTCTGGGCCCGGGTAATCCCCACGTAGGCGAGGCGTCGCTCCTCCTCCACGTTGTCCTCGTCGATGCTGGTCTGGTGCGGCAGTAACCCCTCCTCCATTCCCACCATGTAGACATAGGGAAACTCCAGTCCCTTGGAGGCGTGCAATGTCATCAGCTGCACCTGATCCGCCTCATCCTCCCCTTCGTTGCGCTCCATCATGTCCCGCAGGGTGAGGCGAGTCACCACCTGAGCAAGCGTCATCGACTCCTCCAGCTCATCCCCCTCCAGCATCTCGCTGATCCAGCGATAAAGGGTGGAGACGTTTTGCATCCGCATCTCCGCCGCCTTCGGACTGGGGGAGGTCTCATAGAGCCACTCCTCATAGTGGATCTCCTTGATCATGTCCCGCACCGCCTCCACCGGATTGCCGCGCAGCGCCTGATCGCCGAGCCGTACCAGCCAGTTGGTGAAGGCCTGCAAGGCGGATAGACCGCGCCCGGAGAGGTGTTGCTCCAGCCCCAGCTCGAAGCTGGCGGCAAACAGGCTCTTGCCGCGCTGGTTGGCGTACTGGCCCAGTTTTTCGAGGGTGGTGGGGCCTATCTCGCGGCGCGGCAGGTTGACCACCCGCAGGAAGGCAGTGTCCTCGTCCGGGTTCACCAGCAGCTTGAGGTAGGCCATGATGTCCTTGATCTCGGTGCGGGAGAAAAATGAGGTACCGCCGGAGATACGGTAGGGAATGCGGTTGGTCATCAGCGCCTTCTCGAAGATGCGCGACTGATGGTTGCCCCGGTAGAGGATGGCGTAATCCTTGAAGCGGGTGCGGTTCATGAACTTGTGGCCCATCAGCTCGGCGGCGATGCGCTCCGCCTCGTGCTCCTCATTCTTGGCAAACAGCACCTTGAGCTTCACCCCTTCATCGAGCTCGGAGAAAAGCGCCTTGTCATAGACGTGGGGGTTGTTGGCGATCAGGATGTTGGCGCACTTGAGGATGCGCCGCTTGGAGCGGTAGTTCTGCTCCAGCTTGATGAGCCGCAGATTGGGGAAATCTTCGTTCAGCAGCACCAGGTTCTGCGGCTTGGCACCGCGCCAGGAGTAGATGGACTGGTCGTCGTCCCCCACCACGGTGAAGCGGGCCCGCTCGCCGACGATCTGCTTCACCAGCTCGTACTGGCTGGTATTGGTGTCCTGGTATTCATCGACCAGCAGGTAGCGGATCTTGTTCTGCCAGCGCTCGCGCACCTCCTGGTTGCTCTTGAGCAACAGGGTCGGCATCACGATGAGGTCGTCGAAATCCAGCGCGTTGTAGGCCACCATCTGGCGGTGGTAACGCTCATAGAGCTGAGCCATCAGCACCTCTTCCGGCCCGCGGGCGATGCGCATGGCCCGGGCAGGCAGGATGAGGTCGTTCTTCCAGTTGGAGATCTGGCTGATGAGGGCCGAGAGCTTGTCCTTGTCGTTGTCGAGCTCTGCCTCGGTCAGCTCCTTGAGCAGCGCCAGCTGATCGGTGTCGTCGAACAGGGAGAAGTTGACCTTGAGGTTCAGGCTCTTGTGCTCGCGGCGAATGATCTCGAGCCCCAGGGTATGGAAGGTGGAGACCATCAGCCCCCGCGCCTCCTTGCGACCCAGGGTCTGACCGACCCGCTCCTTCATCTCCCGCGCCGCCTTGTTGGTAAAGGTGACCGCCGCTATGTTGCGTGCGTTGTAGCCGCACTGCTGCACCAGATAGGCAATCTTGTTGGTGATGACGCGGGTTTTGCCCGATCCGGCACCCGCCAGCACCAGGCAAGGGCCGGAGACATACTTGACCGCTTCGTTCTGATTGGGGTTGAGCTTCATGGGCCGGATCTCTTGGCTTATGATGAGGGGCGGCATTGTAGCAGAGATCCCGCGGGCAGCCGAAACCGGGCACGGGGTCCCGCCACTTCATCTTGTGTTTGCCCGCCATTTTCCGGATCATGACCGACTTTTCCAGACGAGATGAGGGGAGCATGAATCAGCAACAGCACGCCCGGCTGCGCGGCCAGTTTCCGGCCTTGGCGCAGGAGGTGAACGGCCACCCTCTGGTCTATCTGGACAACGCCGCCACCACCCAGAAACCGCAAGCCGTGCTGGATGCGATCAATCACTACTATCGGGCCGACAATGCCAACGTGCACCGCGCCGCCCATGCCCTGAGCGGCCGGGCCACACGCGCCTTCGAAGATGCCCGTGAGACGGTTGCCCGCTTTATCAATGCCTCTCGCAGCCACGAAGTGATATGGACCCGTGGCACCACGGAGGCGATCAATCTGGTGGCACAGAGCTGGGGGATGAGCGAGCTGAGGGCGGGGGATGAAATCGTGCTCAGCACCCTGGAGCATCACGCCAATATCGTCCCCTGGCAGCTGGTCGCCCAGCGTACCGGTGCCGTCATCCGGGTCATCCCCCTCGATGAGCGGGGCGATCTCGATCTGGCCGCCTATCACGCCATGTTGGGGCCACGGACCCGACTGGTAAGCGTGGCTCACGTCTCCAATGCCCTTGGCACCGTCAATCCAGTCAAAGAGATGGTGGCAGCGGCCAAGGCGGTCGGGTCCCTGAGTCTGATCGACGGTGCCCAGGCAGTGGCTCACCTGGAGGTAGATGTGCAGGCCATAGGTTGCGACTTCTACGCCTTCTCCGGTCACAAGCTCTATGGCCCGACCGGCATCGGTGTGTTGTGGGGCCGCACCGAACTACTGGAGCGGATGCCGCCCTGGCAAGCGGGAGGCGAGATGATCGACAGGGTCAGCTTTGCCGGTACCACCTTCAACACCCTGCCCTTCAAATTCGAGGCAGGCACCCCCCATATTGCCGGCGCCATCGGCCTGGCCGCAGCCATCGACTTTGTGATGAAGCAGGACAGGGACTCACTGGCCAGCCATGAAGCAGCGCTGACCGACTATCTGGTTGCCGGACTGCAACAGGTGCCGGGGCTGCGTCTGGTCGGCGAACCCGGCCAGCGCGCCGGCGCCGTCTCCTTCCTGCTGGAGGATATCCACCCGCAGGACGCCGCCACCCTGCTCGACATGCAGGGCATAGCCCTGCGGGTCGGCCATCACTGCGCCATGCCGCTGATGGAATCGCTCGGTGTCGGCGGCACGATGCGCGCCTCGCTGGCCTGCTACAACAATCGGGACGATGTCGACGCCCTGCTGGCCGCCCTGCACAAACTCCGTGATTTCTTCTAAGGCAGACAATCCAATGAACAGCCTCGCAACCTATACCCCCATAGGCCTTGAGCCCGACGCAAATAGCATCCGTCAGCAGTTTGCGGCAGCAAACGGCTGGGAGAACCAGTACCGGCTCATCATCCAGCTCGGCAAGCTGTTACCCACGCTACCCGGCGAATGGCAGCAGGAGGCATTTTGCCTCAAGGGGTGTGAGAGCCAGGCCTGGCTGAAGGGGGAGAAAGGTGAGGATGGTAACTGGCACTTTGCCTGTGATTCCGATGCCCGCATCGTGCGGGGCCTTATCGTCATCGTGCTGGCCGCACTCAACCACCAACCTGCAGCGGCGATCCACTCCTTCGACATGGAGGGCTATTTCAGCGAACTGGGGCTTGAGAAACATTTGAGCCCGTCGCGGGGCAACGGGCTCAGAGCTATCGTGTTGGCAATCCGGGAGCAGGCTGTCTAACCCGCCTTGTGCAGTAGTCGATCAGGCTTCGCCAATCGACCCTGCGCCTTCATTTCCGGCCTCTTTCTCGGCGCGGGCTCCCCGCTCGGCAATCTTCTTCAATACCCGGGACGCGGCAACCAAGCCAAAGGTGGCCGTCACCGGCGTCACGGCACCGAAGCCGGAGGCGCAATCCATCTTCATATTGCCGTCGCTGGCCGCCTTGGCCTGGCAAGTGCCGCCATTGCCATCCGGATAACTCAGCTGCTCGGTTGAGAAGACGCACTCCACCCCGAATTTGCGCGCCGGATTCTTGCTGAAGTTGTGCAGTCGGCGCAGGTCGGAGCGCACCTTGGCGGCCAGCGGATCCTGAATGGTCTTGGCCAGGTCGGCCACGGTGATCTGGGTCGGGTCCATCTGCCCGCCGGCACCGCCCGCCACGATCACCGGGATCTTGTTGCGCTTGCAGAAGGCAATCAGCGCCACCTTGGCCTTGACCGAGTCGATGGCATCCACCACATAGTCAAACTCCCGCTTGATATGCTCGCCCAGGTTGTCGGCGGTGACGAAGTCATCCACCTCGATCACCTCGCAATCCGGGTTGATGGCACGGATGCGCTCGGCCATCACCTCCGTCTTGAGACGGCCGACCGTGCCCTGCATGGCATGGATCTGGCGATTGGTGTTGGTGATGCAGATATCATCCATGTCGATCAGAGTGATCTGGTTGATGCCGGCCCGAGCCAGCGCCTCGGCCGCCCAGGAGCCGACGCCACCGATCCCGACCACGCAGATTTTCGCCTGGCTGAAGGAGCCAAGGGCACGCTGGCCATAAAGACGGGCTATGCCCCCGAATCGCTGTAGATACTCTGCTTTCATACCATCACCTTGCTTGAGGGCGGCCATTATAGCGGCAACCGCCGTCAGGGGCGATGATCAGATGATGGCGATGTTGATGTAAGGGGAAATGAGTGCTGTCTCGGGAACGAAAAGAAGCCCAGTCGTTAGACTGGGCTTCTTGAGTAGTGGCGGAGCGGACGGGACTCGAACCCGCGACCCCCGGCGTGACAGGCCGGTATTCTAACCGACTGAACTACCGCTCCGCATTCGGTTAGCTTTCGCTAAATCTTTTGCTGCTTGTTGTGAGGTGTCATCCTCGCAGCCGGTCATGTGATTCTTCACATCACCGTTTAATTGGGTGCCTGGCAGTGTCCTACTCTCGCATGGCGAATGCCACACTACCATCGGCGCTACAGCGTTTCACTTCTGAGTTCGGCATGGGGTCAGGTGGTTCCACTGCGCTATTGCCGCCAGGCAAA
>NZ_PQLN01000035.1:0-41887 GCF_002919855.1 Aeromonas sp. ASNIH8
GCAGTTGTCATAAGCTCGGAGCGAAGCATTTACCAAGGCATCTTGCTGAATACTGCTTCCGGTTTAATCATCGTTTTGACCTCAAGAGTATGTTTGTTGAATTGGGGCATGCAGTCGTGGCAAGCCCTCCGATGCCATATCGGCTCTTGAAGCTGGCTGAGGGTCATGGGTAATCAGGTAATGGTATGTCGAGTTTACATATAGGGCTGTAGGTCTGATTAGCGAAGCGTAATCAGACGTTCGCGAAAACCGGTTGCCCCTATCCTGCTGTAACCCATTTTATCTTCCCGTTTTCCACACGCCACTGGGCCAATTGCGGGGACGATTACGCTGCGCTAATCGACCCTACTTTTTCCCGCTCGCTAAGCTTAAAGGGAGCAGCACAGTGCCAGGAGGCCAATCATGAAGATCGACAAAGCCATCGGACTGATCGAGGCCCACGGAGTCTTTCACGGGGATCACTACAGCTTCAACAGCGGCGAGTTCGTGCAGTGGTGCCAGGAAGATACTCACCAGACCCTTAGCCTGGAGCAGGCCAATCACGATCTGGCACCCTTCTGCATCCGGGTCGGTTTTGCCGAACCGGTCCGGTCGTGGCGTTACTATCTCACCTGAACTACCTCACCTGAGGGGTGACGCAGAGGGCGGGACGAGCCGCGCGATGCGGTGAGTCAGTGAAAAAGGAGCCGGCAAGGCTCCTTTGTTGTGATGGGCAGGGCGCTGGGCGAGGGCCCTAGTTGTCGAAGTTCCAGGCGATGGGCAGCTCAAGATCGAAAACAAGCTGATCCCCGTCGAGGGTGAAGGCCACGCTGGTCTGGTGCTGGTCGTATTCGTCGAGAAGGCGGCAGCTCTCGGAAAAGTTGGATTCGTAGCCGAGGCGGGCAGTGCCGCCGGTACGAGCCTCGTCGAGTTCCACCCCCAGCACCCGCAGGGGATCCTTCTGGCTGAGCTTGACCCGGCTGTCACCCACATCCACCAGCCGCTCCAGCAGGGGGAAGAAGTCCTGCTTGTTGGCCTCGATGGCCCGGGAGATGGCTTGCTCCAGCTCGGTGGCGCTGGCAAGGGCGGGATCCAGCGTGTAGCGGGTCTGGATGCTTTCCTGAGTCATATTGTGCTCCTTGGGGCAATGAACCTGCGTCGGCCATCAGCACGATAGGCGGTGAACAAGGCGTGCCTAGCCATTAAATAAGGTGGTGATTCATTCTGGTGGATAAAACCATCACAAAAAACCGATAAAGGCAGCATATTGCTTCTCATCAGGCGGGAATGCGGCCATTGCGCACCAGGGCCCGGCGAATATTTTTGCACATCTTGCCGAAGCGGTTGAGCTCGTCGAAGCTGGGCGGGATGCCGCGATCGATCTGATATTGCCAGTAGCAGAGGTCCGTATCCACCAGCTCCATCAGCTTCTTGGGGCAGCCGATGCAGGTGTTGTCCGGCCCGCATTTGAAGGTATCCGGTTGATAGAGCGGAAATTCCGCCTTCACGGCGTCGATGATCTGCTGCATGGCGGTCATGCGGTCCGGCTTTCTGCTCACGGCTCGTTCCCCGGCGGCTTGTATGGGGGAGTCATTATATCCCTGACAAAATGTGGGCCAATGACGCTTAGGAGGTAGTCCGCCTTGCGTGCACGCCACCGCGCACCGGATCCTGCGCCTGCTTCCCCCTGGTGGCCTCTTCTGTCTGGCGCCGTTTCGGGTCATGATGAAAGCCCCGAACGAACCACTTTTTGACTGACCCCTCTGGAGGTGTGATGAGACCCTGTGCCCTGCTGTTGCTTTTTCCCCTGGTGTGCCAGGCCGAGGTCAGCCCGAGTGAACCCGTGCAGGAAGGTACCCTGGCCAATCAGCAGCTGATCCGGGATGCCATGGTGGGGGTCGCATCCTGGGTGGCCACCAAGGGGTGTGACGCGCCGGAGCGCTTCGTGCCCGTGGTGCTGCAACTTCCCGAGGGGGAGCCGGGCAGTCGCCACTGGCAGGAGCGCTGGACGGTGACGGGCTGTGGCAACGACTATCCCGTGGTGATCGATTTTCGGGAGACCGGGATGCAGAGCGCCATGTGGACCATTGCCCGATAGGGTCGGCGCCGCCATCTGCGAGCTGCAAAGATGACAACGCCCGGCAAGCCGGGCGTTGGGACAGGGTGAAGGGGAAAGCCCGTCATCAGAAGTCGTGGTAGAGGGGCCAGCCGAGCAATGGATGCTTGAGACCGGCGCGCATCTCCATGTTGTCGAGCTTCTCCGGCGAGGCGTCCTCTTTTTGCAACTCCTGGTACTGACGCACAAACCCCAGGGTATGCAGCAGGTTGGGCACAAAGCCCGGGCTCAGCTCCTGACGCAGGGCGGCGGCCATGTCGGCGGGCAACGCGCTCAGCATCAGGGTGAGCTGGGCGGCGAGGTAGTCGGTGTCGTACCAGCCCTCGTCGAGCTCAATCTCCCGCGCCAGCTTGCGCTTGAGATCCTGCTTCACCCTGAGGGGGGCGGCGCCACTGCCCTTGCCGCAGAGGATGCGGTAGAGCAGCGCCTCGGCCAGCTTGTCCTCCATGGTGGGGTGGTCGCTCTCGCAGGCGAAGAAGTGCTGGTCGATGAGCGCCATCAGGCGGCTCTTGTTGTGCTCGGTCAGCGCCTTCTCGTACTCCTGCCACCCTTGCCACTCCTCCACATCGGGCGGGCTCGAGATCTTGTCCAAGAGCCGCGCATCCACGTCACCGTATAGGCTGTTGCCAGCCTGCTTGGGGCTGACGGTGATGAGCATCGACCAGCCCTTCTGGAACGGCTTGATGGGGCCTTCCGGCGCCTGCAACAGGGCCAGTGCCTTGGCCGGATCCCGTTGGGAGAGCTCCTGCAGACCGAGGCTCACCACGCCGATGACGTCGTGGGCGGCCTGCTCCAGCAGGTGCATCTTGTACTTGTTGTAGTACTTGTCGGCGAATTTGAGGCTCATCAGTACCGCCTTGCCCTTGATGGCGGCGAGCTGCTGCTGACTCAAGAGTTCGTTGTCGCGGCCAAAGCGCAGCACCTGGGTCAGAAAGGGGCCCTGGTTGGCATCGCGAATGACTAACTGCATGAATGGGCTCCTTAATCCAGAAAGCTGAACATGTCGTCGACGTCACCGTACTCGTCTTCCTCGACCTTGTTCTTCTCTTTGGCCTGCATCACCAGCTCGGCGGCAAACTTGTTGATGATGCCGTCCCAGGTGGAGTGCTCGTTGCGCAGCAGCGACTTGATGGATTTTTCCACCTCGGGGGCCAGCTCGCGAATGAGCATCAAGAGGCTGCGCGGGTCGTCCAGCGCATAGTCGTGGCTGTCTTCGGCCTGCTGGCGCTCGCTGTAGCGCAGGGACTCTTCGAGATCTTCCTCTTCGGCGTGCAGCACGTCGCGATAGCCTTCGTCCTCTTCATAGCGATCGCCGCGATAGAACTCGATAAAGGGGATGGCGAGGTAGAAGAGACCGGCCGGATCTTCGGCCACGCACTCGAGGATCTCCCGCTGCTTGGCCTCGCTATCCTGGGTGCGGATCAGGTAGTTGAGGAAGTCGAAGGTGTGCTGTTGCAGCTCGTCGGCGTTGTTCTTGATCGCCTCTTCCCAGTAGAGGGGCTGCTGGCAGACGATGTCGCGGATCCGCTCCGGGGTCATCAGCTCGGAGATGATGGAGGGGAAGGAGATGTCGTGCTGGCCGTTAATCTGGGTCAGGGTAACGATATCAATGTTTTCAATCACTTCTGCCAACTGGTCGTCAGACATGGTCTTGGCGATCAGCTCGAACTTCTCGCTGGCCTGCTTCGGCTCGATGACGGCCAGCTCTTTGATCTCGATGGCGGTAATTTCTATCAGACTGTTGCTCATGCCTTGCCCCAATTAGAAACGGACTTCGTCGTACATATCCTGATCGCCGTCGTCATCACCATAGCGGTCACTGCCGCCGTGGTAGTCGGCGTCGGCATCTTCCCCGTCTTCCTCTTCTTCATCGCGCAGCTCGTAATCGTCATCAGCGCGGTGGCTGCCGCGGGGCAGCGGGTTGTCCAGCAGGAACAGCACGGCGCAGGCTTCCATCAGCTGATCTTCGCTCTGGGCCCGCACCGCCTTGACCAGCGGCAGGATGGCATTGTTGAAGCCGACACTCACCTTGAACTCGTCCCAGGAGGGCTGCTCGCCGCTGGCGAGCCACTTGTTCCACTGCGACTTGGCCTTGGGCGGGAACTGCACCCGGCCATAGAGGGCAAGCGGCAGGTATTCGGGCATGAACTCCAGCATGCTCATGTCGGCCAGCAGCAGGGCCTTCATCTTGTCGGTGAACTGCTCGAGCCCCTTGGGGTCATCCTGATCCCGGTAGGATTCGATGTTCTCGCTGGCATCGCTTTGCAGGGCCTTGAGCCGTGCCTGGTCCCATTTTTTTTGCATAGTCGCTCTTCTTGCCTGGTGGCTCAGGGGTAGAACTGGTCCCACATCTCCTGCATGGCAGCAGCGGGATCGGTCACGATGACGTTGTTGAAATCCTTGATAAAGGCGGCCCGCTGTTTCGGATCGGACAGCACTTCATAAGCCTGCTTTACCTGGTGCAGCCGGGCGGCTGCCTGCTCTTTCTCTTCTTCGCTCGCCCCGTGCAGCTTGTCGGGGTGGTACTGGTTCGACAGCCGTCGATAGGCTTTTTTGATGTCGTTTTCACTGGCATTGGACTTGACGCCCAACACCCGGAAGTAGTTGTTCATGACGGATCCTGCCTCACTGGCATGGTGGAATTCATCCTGTGTCGACCTGGTGGCGCAACGTCGGCAAACCAGGCTCGGCAAAAACCGGAGATTTTAACGGAAAGCCGGCGCCTCTGCCATGAAAGTGCGGTCTTTCTGTACGAAAAGAGTGGGCGGTGCGAGATGGCGGCGGGGCTACACTGGCAGAGGGGGGCGGCAGGCCCCGGCGTTGCCCGGCCCCCTCTTGTCCGAACCATCCGGATTCTGCCGTCACAAGGAGTCATCGCCATGGTCAAGTCCGCGTTTTTCGTGCTCGCGCTGGCAGGCAGTGCCGCCTCTGCCAGCGACATATTGCCCGTCTCGCCGCTGATGGGGGATGTCACCAGGGCCCAGTTCATGGAGCGCGCCGCCCAGCGCTTTGCCCTGCAAGACAAAAACGGTGACGGCGTGCTGTCGGTTGCCGAGAAAGAGGCCAATCTGGCAAAGCTGGCTGGCGTGATGCAGCAGGCTGGCAAGCCGGTCCCGGAGCGGATGAGCCAGCTCAAGCCGTCGCGGGAGACCACCAGGGCCCAGTTCATGGCGCGGCAGGAGGCGCTCTTCTCTCGCCTGGACAAGAACGGTGACGGGGTGATCGGGGAGTCTGAGCGTCTCGACATCAAGGCCAATCTGGAGAAGCGGGCGATGGAGGCCGCCCAATAGGGCGGGTTGTCAGCCCTCTGATGAAAAAGAGCCCGGTAGCGATACCGGGCTCTTTGCATCTCTGGCATGAAGGGGGCTACCAGCTTGCCCAGAGCAGCCGCAACCTGAGCCCCCAGGCGCTGCTCCAGCCGGTGGTGCTGCTCACCAGAGCCCCATCCTTGATGACGAGGAAGGTTGGCGTCACCCCCACCTGCCAGCGGGCGGCCAGATCCCCGGACTCGTCGTTGTGGGTGGGGAAGGTCAGCCCCTTCTTCGCCATCCCGGCGCGCAACGGCTCATCGCTGCCGGAGCGCAGGGCCACCGTCAGCACATTTTCACCCTCCTGCCAGAGCTGCTCCACCGTGGGAGTGGTGAAGCGGCACACCCCGCACCAGCTGGCCCAGTAGTAGACCAGCAGGGGCTTGCCGCGGCTCTGCTCGGCCAGAGTGGTGGTGGTGCCGTCCTGCAGGGTGAAGGGGGCCTCCATGGCACCCGCCGGCAGGGTGGGGCTGCGCCACAGATCCACCAGGGTGGTGATGACGAGCGCCATCAGCAGCAGCCAGAGCGCCTCCTTGCCCCAGCGGCGCCAGCGGGGGGCCCTTATGCCTGTATCCTCGGCCATGGCTTAGCTCCGCTTGGCCAGCTCGGCTTTGACCAGCTGCTCCAGCTCGTCATAGGGAATGGCACCCGGTACCAGCTGGTTGCCGATAAGGGTCGCCGGGGTGCCTTGCACGCCGAGCAGGGTGCCGATGCGCAGGCTGTTGCGCAGCTCTTCGGTGGCCTTGCCTGCGGGCTTGAGGGTCAGGTTGTCGGTGGCGGCCAGCGCCTTGTTGATGTCCGTCTCGGTCAGCATCCCCTGCTTGCTCATGAGCTTGTCGTGCAGGGGGAGGAAGCGGGCAGGATCCTGTTGCCACAGGGTCAGGCTGTACTGGGCTGCCTTGGCGGAGGTCTGCCCCTTGAAAGGCAGCAGCTTGATCACCAGCCCCAGATCGTCCGGATAGGCCGCGAGCAGCTTGGCGACCGCCGGGTCGAACTGCTTGCAGTAGGGGCAGTTGTAGTCGGTGAACAGCACCAGGGTCAGCTTGGGATGCTTGGCGCCGAGGCGCGGGCTGGTGGGGCTGTTGAACAGCACGTCCTGGTTGCCCTTGATGAAGTCACCCATCTGGGCTTGCTGGGTCGCGGCGTTCTGTTTCTCCCAGGATTCGGCTGCCTCGTCGAGGATCCCGGGGTTGGCGATCAGGGTCTCGCGAATGAGCTCCTTGATGCGGGCCTCCTGCTCCGGGGTGAAGGGGGCGGCGTGCAGCGTGGGGGTGCCCAGGGTGGCGGCTACCAGGGCGGTGCAGAGGGTCAGGGTTCGCAGTCTCATGGCATTCTCCTTAGAAATGGGTGGCATCGGCCTGAACGAGGCCGGCCTTGTGCAAGCTGTCGAGCAAGTCGGCCTTGTCCAGCAGGGGAGAGAGGATCTCCCCTTCCGGCAGGCCGGGCCCGTAGATCTGGTTGAAGGGAACGGCGGCGGCGCCACGCTGGCGCAGGAAGGCGGAGATGGCATCGCTCGGCCGGCTCCAGTCGCCGCGAAGGGCCACCACGTCCGGGGCCGACAGGGCGCGCTGCACCTCGTCACGCAGCAGCACGTTGTATTTGTTGGCCTTGCAGGTGACGCACCAGTCGGCGGTGACATCCACGAAGACCCGCTTGTTCTGGGCCAGGGCGTCGGCGATGGCCTGTTCGGAGAGCGGCTGCCAGGCGATGCGATCGACGCTGCCACCCCCTTTCACCGTGAGGGCGCCCCCCAGCAGCAGGGCGCCGCCGATGAGTGCCGAGAGGGAGAGGGCCAGGGTGAAACCGCGCAGGCCATAGCGCCAGAGGATGCCCATCAGCAGTGCCAGCACCATGGCGGCCATCAGCCAGCCGGTGGCCGTGCTGCCCAGATGGTTGCCAAGCAGGCTCGCCAGCCAGAGGCTGGAGCCTAGCATCATCAGCCCGAGCAGGATGCGCAGTTGCCCCATCCAGCGCCCCGGTTTGGGCAGCCAGAGGGCGAGGCGCGGCAGGGCCGCCACCAGCAGCCAGGGCAGGCTCATGCCAAGGCCGAGGGCCGTGAAGATGAGCCAGAGCTGGCCGAGCGGCGCCGCCAGGGCAAAGGCCACCGCGGTGCCGAGGAAGGGGGCCGAGCAGGGGGTCGCGAGCAGGGTGGCGAAGCTCCCTTGCAGGAAGTGGCCGCCGAGCCCCTTGCCGCCGAGGGTGGCGAGGCGAGTGCTGAGATTGCTGGGCAACCTTATCTCGAACAGCCCCAGCAGGTTGGCGCAAAACAGCAGGGTCACCGCCACCATGAAGCCGATGAAACCAGCGCTCTGGAACTGGATCCCCCAACCTACGGCCCCTTGTGTGGCGCGCAGCAGGCTGCTCATGGCTGCCAGCACCCAGAAGGAGGTGATTATCCCGGCGCTGGCGGCGAGGAACTGCTTGCGCACGCCTCCTTGTTCGCGCCCCTGCTGCTGCAACACGGTACCGAGTTTCAGGGCCAGCACCGGCAGCACGCAGGGCATCAGGTTGAGGATGAGACCGCCGAGCAGTGCCGCCCCCAGCAGCCAGAGAAGTGGCTGCTCGGGGGCCGGCAGGGCGAGGGGCCCGGCGATGGTGGCGCGGGTCTGCCAGGCCTGCTCGCCGCTGGTGAGCAGCAGGCCGAGGGATTGGCCACGCAAGTCAGGGGCATCCCCCTGCCAGCCGTCGCTGACCGGCACCCGGGCGATCAGGGTGGTGCCGCTTACCTCGAGCGCGGGCTTGCCGAACTCGGCCCCCTCCAGCGCATCGATGAAGAGCGCAGGTTCCTGCCAGCCTTCTGCCCGCTCGGCCCGCAGTTGCAGCTGGTTATGCTGGTAGCCGAGCTCGACCCGGGTGTCGGCGGGCAGCGTCTGTGGCAGGGTGCTCATAGCCCGGGCCCAGGCGAAGTCGAAACCGGCCGGCGCCTGCCCATCCGCCGCCAGGGTGAAGGGGTAGTCGGTCAGGATGCAGACATTGCTGCAGGTGGAGAGGCGCAAGGTGCCCTTGAGCGGCTGTCCGACCGGGTAGCCCAGGTTCAGGGGGAAGCGTACCTGCTCCTGATAGCCCTGGGTGCTGAGCCCGGCGACCTCAAAGGGGCGCGGAGTGGGCCAGTGCCACTGGAAGTCGCCGACCGGCTCATCCCACAGGATCTGGGGCGCTATGCCCCCTTCACCCGGGCTGTGCCAGTAGGTCTTCCAGCCTGACGCCAGCTGGACATCGAGCAGGATGCGGGTCTGATCCGGGACGCTGCGGTCGGCTTGCAGCCTGACCTTGGCGTGACTGTTCTGGGGGCGGGTGAGCCACCCCGTATCGCTGGCCAATCCGCTGGATTGCCACAGCAGGCTGCCCAGTAGCAGGGCCGCCTTGAAGAGATTCGACATGTGTTGGGTCTCGCAAAAAAATGAGTGACAGCAGGCTGAAAAAGCGCGGCTGAACTCATTCCCGCCAGACGCAGAGGGTGAGGTGCAGTCGCCGCTCCGGCGGCGAGACATTGATGGGGGGAGGCAGTGCCGGCGCGCGCCGTGACAGGGGCACCAGCAGGGCAATCACGAAGGCGATGGCGAAGAAGAGTTGCTCCACGCACAGCAGACTGGCGGCGCTCAGCCACTTGCCGTTGAGCTGGCAGCTGTTGGGCTGCACACTGGCGGGCGTGCCCTTGTCGGCCTGGTCGTCGGCTGAGGCAAACTGGGGCAGGGTCTGGCAACTCACTGCGTGATCGAGCAGGGCGAGGCGGGCCAGCGGCTGGGCCGCGCAATTGAGCACCAGCAGGCAGACCAGCAGCAGGAGTCGTGTCGCCGCGCGTTGTTGCAAAATCATGCTCGCCCCGTTCATCAAGATGGCCACATCCTAGCGGGCAATGGCGGGTGGGGCAAGCCGGGGTGGCCGGTGGCGTCCGGGGCTGGTCGGTTCTGTCTGGCGAACGCTTGTTCGCTAAAAGGGGGACCAGTATACTGCGCCGAGTCAAATTCCGAGGTGTTCGATGCTCAAACTTGCCCGTGTGCTGCTGCTGGCACTGCTGCTCGTCTTCTGGTTCCTGTTCGGCCTGTTGCTTTGTCTGGTGCGCCCGCGCCACCCGAACAACGTCTATGTCTTCGCCCGCATGTATCATGCGGTCTGCCCGCTCATCGGCCTCAAGGTCCGGGTGACGGTGGCCGACGAGGTCAAATCGGTGGGACCTGCGGTCTACGTCTGCAATCACCAGAGCAACTACGACATCTTCACCGTGACCGGCGCCGTGCAGCCCGGCGTGGTGGCCGTGGGCAAGAAGAGCCTGCTGTGGCTCCCCTTCTTCGGTCTCATCTTCTGGCTCTCCGGCAACGTGCTGATCGACCGCTCCAACCGCTCCCGCGCCATCGGCACCATCGGCCAGGTGGTGGATCGCATCAAGCATCGCGGCACCTCCATCTGGATGTTCCCGGAGGGGACCCGCTCCCAGGGGCGTGGTCTGCTGCCGTTCAAGGCGGGGGCCTTCCACACTGCCGTCCAGGCCGAGGTGCCGGTGGTGCCCATCGTCTGCTCCAGCTACTTCGGTCAGGTCGATCTCAACCGCTGGGACAACGGCGAGGTGCTGCTGGAAGTGATGGCCCCGGTGTGCAGCAAGGAGCACGGCGCCGCCGGCATCCGCGAGCTCTCCGACACCTGCCGGGAGAAGATGGAAGCCAAGCTGGCGGAGCTGGATGGCAAGCTTGGCCATCGGCCGGCGGCCTGAGCCCGGTTGCAGAGAAGAGAGGGAGCCGCTGGCTCCCTTTTTTATTGGTGAAAATCACCATCTTGTTGGTTTTTTTCACCACGCTGTATCCAATGAACATCCATCGTTAACTTTCATCTATTTGTAAATAAAAGAAAAAATATTCTGGCACGGCTCTTGTAATGTCATGGGAAGAGAGTGACACCCCATCAACAAGGAGCCAGACCATGAGCGTATTCAGCCGCCTGACCGACGTGATCAATGCCAACCTGCACAGCCTGCTCGACAAGAGCGAAGAGCCGGAGAAGATGCTGCGGCTGATGATCGAGGAGATGGAGCAGGTCCAGGTCGAGATGAGAACCCAGGCCGCCCGCGTCATCGCCGAACAGAAACAGCTGGAGCGCCATCAGCAGGCGCTGCGCAACCAGATCCAGGAGTGGGCAGCCAAGGCCGAACTCGCCATCCAGAAGGGCCGCGAAGATCTGGCCCGTGCCGCCCTCACCGAGAAGCTGGCGGAGATGAAGCAGTGCGAGCGGCTGGAAGAGGACAAGGCGCGGGTGGCCGAAGTGCTGGCCCAGCTCACCGCCGACAGCGAGCGGCTGGCGGCCAAGCTGACCGAGGCGCGGGAGAAGCAGAAGATGCTGACCCTGCGCGAGCAGACCGCCCACAGCCGCATCCGCGCCCGTGCCCAGGTGGACAACCAGCGCATGCACGAGCTGGTGGCCCGCTTCGACGGCTTCCAGAACCGGGTCGATCAGCTGGAGGCCCAGCTGGAGGCGGCGACCCTGGGGCAGAATCCGTCCCTCGAGGCCCAGTTCCGCGAGCTGGAGCTGAACGACGAGATTGAGCGGGAACTGGCCCGGCTCAAGGGTCAGAAGGTGGAGGCATAACCATGACACCCTGGCCCAAGGATCTCGCCCATCGCAAGCTGACCGGGGTCTGCGCCGGTCTTGCCAGAGGGCTGGGGGTGTCCAGAGTGACGGTGCGGGTGGTGGCCCTGCTCGCCCTGATCCTGATGCCGCCGCTGGCCCTGGCGCTCTATCTGGTGGGGGTGCTCGTCATGCCTCCCCGCCGTGAACTTCAACGCTGGCTGGGGTGATCTCCGGATCGTCCCGTCGGCAAGTGCAAGCCCGTGAGGAGCACAACATGCTGGAATTTATCGTCTTGATCCTGGTGCTGATCGGCATGGCGCTGACCGGATTCACCGTGCTGGCCATGCTGCTGGTGAGCGGGGTCTTCGTGCTGTTTGGCGCCCTGGCCGGCATGTTTGCCCTCATCATCAAGCTGGCGCCCTGGTTGCTGGTGGTGCTGGTGGTGTGCTGGCTACTCAGCAACAGGCGCAAGCAGTCGAACACCTACCGTTAAGCCTCCCTGATTTCGCATCCTTCCTTGGCCACTGCTTGCAGTGGCCCTTTTTATGGGGGCGACACAGGGTCGGTGTGCGGGGTGGCAAGCCAGGAAAGGCTCCAGCCGTGCCACAGCGCCGGCTCGTGCACCAGGCGCTCCTTGAATGCCTTGCTCTGCTGCTTGAGGCGGTACTCGAGGCGCAGCGCCTCGGGTTTGCCGGGGACCTCCTGCTGCCATACCAGGGAGAGGGGGCCCTTGCCGCGCAGGGCTCTGGCACCCTTGCCGCTCTGGTGCTGACGCAGTCGCCGCTCGGGATCCGTGCTGATCCCCGCATAGAGTGCCCCGGCGCCAGTGCGCACCAGATAGACAAACCAGCGGGAGGGAGTGGGGGTGGCGAGGGTCACGAGGTGCGCCACCTGGCCCGCTGGCGCCCAAGCCGGTGCAGGGGCAGCAGGCTCACCAGCAGGCCGGCCCAGACGAAGGCAAAGCCCACGGATTTCACCGGATCCGGGATCTCGCCAAACCAGAAGAGGGCGAGCAGGAAGGCGAGGCTCGGCTCTATGTATTGCAGCAGCCCCACCGTGCTCATGGGCGTGCGCGCCACCGCATAGCAGAACAGCCCCACCGGCAGCAGGGTGGCGGGGGCACTGCCCATCAGCAGCAGGCGCTCGGTCCAGTCACCGGCCATAAACTGGCTGGTGCCCTGCAAGGTCAGCCAGCCGATGATCAGCAGGGCGACGGGCAACTGCACCAGGGACTCCAGATAGAGGCTGGTACCGGCGTCCAGTCTCACCTTCTTCTTGATGAGGCCGTAGAGGGCGAAGTTGGCCCCCATCACGAGGGAGAACCAGGGCAGCTCGCCGTAGGAGAAGAGCATGTAGGCGAGCCCCGCCAGGGCGAGCGCCACCGCCAGGTGTTTTTGCGGGGTGAGCTTCTCTTTGAGGAAGAGCACCGCAAAGGCGATGTTGAACAGCGGGGTCATGAAGAAGGCGAGGCTGGTGGCCAGCACCTGGCCCGTGGTCAGGCACCAGGTGAACATGCACCAGCTGATGGACATCAAGGGGCCCGCCAGCAGCACGAGGCCGAGCTGCCGGGGATCGCCGCGCAGGGCCCCCCAGGGTACCCGATGGCCGAGGAGCAGAAGCAGGCCTCCCAGCAGCACCACGGACCAGAGCACCCGGTGGGAAAGCAGTTCCCACATGTTGATCTCGGGCATGAACTGGTAATAGAGGGGCAGCATGCCCCACAGCACGAATGAGAGGGCCGCGCTGCCGGTGCCCATCCAGTTCTTCATCTCTCTCCGTTTATTAAACTAAACAATGGCGGCTGCATGATAAGTATCCGCCGCCACTTTCACAAGCGGGAGCGGGGAGAAAACTCTGGTACTATCGGGTCCATGAACCGACTCGATATCCTGTTTGAACAGATCCGGGCCTGCCGCCTGTGCGAGGCCCACCTGCCGCTCGGCCCAAGGCCGGTGATCCGCGGCAACGAGCGCGCCCGTCTGCTCATCATCGGCCAGGCCCCCGGCACCCGGGTACACGCCAGCGGCATCCCCTGGGACGACCCCTCCGGCGATCGGCTGCGCCAGTGGCTCGGGGTGGACAAGAGCGTCTTCTACGACGAATCCCGCATCGCAATCATGCCCATGGGGCTCTGTTACCCGGGCCGGGGCAAGTCGGGGGATCTGCCCCCAAGGCCGGAGTGCGCCCCCACCTGGCACGACAAGGTGCTGATGCTGTTGCCCAACATCGAGCTGACCCTGCTGATCGGCCAGTATGCACAGGCTTACTACCTGCGGGAGGCGGCGAAAGGGTCGCTGACCGAGACGGTGCGACACTGGGCGGACTATGGCCCGGCCTGGTTGCCGCTGCCGCACCCGTCACCGCGCAACACCCTCTGGCTCAGGAAGAATCCCTGGTTCGAGCAGGCCGTGATCCCCCATCTGCAGCAGAGGGTCGCCCCCCTGCTTGACCCGGCAGGCTAGAGCGCCGGCTCGGCCTGCGGCTTGGGCTTGCTGCGGGCCATGGCGACCAGCGGCAGTATGATGCACAGGCACCCCAGCAGCAGCGGCAGCCCCGGCTGCTCGTCAAACAGCCAGACCCCGATGGCGACTGCCATCAGCAGCCCGGTGTACTCCGCCGAGGCGATCTTGCTCGCCTCCGCCTTGCGATAGGCCATCACGCACAGCCCCGCATAGACCATGATGAGCGCCGAGGAGCCGAAGGCGGGCCACCACATCTGCCACTGCCAGTCGCCCCCTTCCCACCAGGCCAGCGCCAGGATGAAGGGCATGCTCAGCACATTGGTGAAGAACAGGGTCTGGGCGATGGGCTGCTGGAGCGGGATCCGCTTGATCAGCAGATTGTTGACCGCCAGGGAGAGCGCCACCCCCAGGGCCGCAAGGGCGGCCCAGTTCACCTCGGTGGGGCGCAGCACGATCAGCACCCCGACAAAGCCGATGAAGGCGGTCAGCACCTTCTGGCGCGAGATTGCTTCCCCCGCCAGCCACACCGCCAGCGGCACCATCATCAGCGGCGCCGCATAGAAGAGGGCGTTGGCGGTGGCGAGCGGCAACCGGGTGAGGGCGATCACCATCAGGCAGACGCCGACGGCCCAGATATGGGCTCGCAGCAGGTGCCACTTGAGCGCCACCGGCGGGTTGCGACGCCATGACCAGAGCAGCCAGGGGGCCAGCAGGATGGCGGCGGAGAGCTGGCGGAAGAAGACGAACTGGAACACCGGCTGGTCCGGCTCCAGCACCTTGACCAGGGCGTCGGAAAAGACCGCCACCATATTGCCCAGCACCAGATAAAGGATGCCGATCCCCACTGCATTCATACCACCTCCCATGTTTGATGAGGGAAGGGTAGCCCGCGTGCCGTTATCCAGTAAAATGATAAAAAGTCACCATGCATGAGAATTTTGGATAATGAAGCTGCCCCCCCTGCGTGCCGTTCAATACTTCGAAGTGGTTGCCCGTCTGCTGAGCTTTTCCCGCGCGGCCCTGGAGCTCAACGTCAGCCAGAGCGCGGTGAGCCACCAGATCCGCCTGCTGGAGGATTTCCTCGGGGAGCGGCTGCTACTGCGTCAGGGGCGACTGCTCTCCCTGACGCCCCAGGGGGAGACCTATTTCGAGGGGATCTCCGCCGGGCTGGTCCAGATAGCCCAGAGCAGCGAGCAGTTGCGCGGCGGCGGCGAGATGCGGGTGCGGCTAGCTGTCTACAGCTCCTTTGCGGTGAAGTGGCTGATCCCCCGCCTGGCCGGGCTGCGCCAGCTCCATCCCGAGCTGGATCTCAGTCTGGAGATGGTGGCGGAAGACCCCGAGCTCTCCGACAGGGTGGCGGACGGCTTCATCACCGTCTCCCCCGAGGGGCCCGGGTACCTGCACGATCTGCTCTATCGGGAGCGGCTGATGCCCGTCTGCAGCCGGCGCCTGTGGCAGCAGGTGGAGGGGGAGTGGCCCGCGACCCTGTGGCAGTTGCCGCTGCTCTCCATCCAGGCGATCTACAAGGAGAAGGGAGAGGACTGGCGGCGCTGGGCCGAGGTGGGGGGCCTGACCATTCCCCCCGAGGCGAGGGTGCACCATTTCAGCCATATCCTGCTGGCGCTGGAGGCGGCGAACTGGGACCAGGGGATGGCGCTCATCAACGACTACATGCTGCAGCCGGAGGACCCTCGCCTGGTGCGGCTGCCGTTGCACGCCCTCGAGACCGGCGACAACTTCTATTTCGTCTGCAAGCGCTCGCGCGCCCATGAACCCGCCATCAGCCGGCTGCGCCAGTGGCTGTGGCAGGAGTCGCAGGCGAGCCTGAGGCCCGGGGAAAACGAGCCCCTCAGGCGCGTCTGAACCGACTTGGTACGAAGAGGCTGGCGGCGCAGACCACGACGGACTGGCCTGGATTGCGGGGGCTGATGGCGCTGGCGAGACCAGCGCCATCGATCTTCACGTTCGCTTGAACTGGCTCAGTACAAACAAGGTGGTGGCGCAAACCACCACAGATGGACCCGCCGGGGTGTCCTGATACCAGGAGAGGGTCAGCCCGCCGAGTACGGCGAGGCAGCCGATGAGGGCCGCAAAACCGGCCATCTGCTCCGGGGTCTGGCTGAAGCGGCGGGCGGTGGCGGCGGGGATGATCAGCAGGGAGGTGATGATGAGCGCGCCGACGAACTTCATCGCCACGGCGATCACCAATCCGATCAACAGCATCAGCACGCAGCGCAGCACCTCGACCCGCACCCCCTCTACCCGCGCCAACTCTTCCGAGATGGTCATGGAGAGCAGGGGATCCCAGAGCCGCCACAGGGTGAGCAGCACCAGGGCGCCGCCGCCGTAGATCCAGAGCAGATCCATGGGCTGTACCGAGAGCAGGTCGCCGAACAGGTAGGCCATCAGATCCACCCGCACGTTGTCCATGAAGCTCAGGGTCACCAGGCCGAGCGACAGGGCGCTGTGGGCCAGGATGCCGAGCAGGGTGTCGGTGGCCACCTGCTGGTTGCGGCTCATGATCACCAGCAGCATGGCCATGGCGAGGCAGCAGACCACCACCGCCAGGGTGAGGTCCACCTGCAGCAGGATGCCGAGCGCTATGCCGAACAGGCAGGCGTGGGAGAGGGTGTCGCCAAAATAGGCCATCTTGCGCCACACCACGAAGCTGCCGAGGGGGCCGGCCAGCAGGGCGATGCCGAGGCCGGCCGCGAGGGCGTATAACAGAAAGCTGTCCACGTGAAGATCCTAGTTGTTGCGAGAGGGCAGGCGGATGACGGGAGCCTGCGGTTCATGATGATGGTGTTCGCCATCGCAGTGGTGATGGTGGGTATAGACCGCCAGCACCTCCCGCTCCGGCCGCCCGAACAGGCGGGCAAATTCCGGGTGGCGGGCCACGCTCTGTGGCTCGCCGTGGCAGCAGACGTGGCGATTGAGGCAGATCACCTCGTGAGTGCTGGCCATCACCAGGTGCAGATCGTGGGAGACCATCAGCACGGCGCAGTGGAACTCGGCGGCCAGCTGGCTGATGAGGGCATAGAGCTCGATCTGGCCCGTGATATCTACCCCTTGCACCGGTTCGTCCAGCACCAGCAGCTCGGGTTTGACCAGCAGGGCGCGGGCCAGCAGCACCCGCTGCATCTCGCCACCGGAGAGCTTTTGCATCCGGTTGTCCAGCAGATCCTGGGCACCGACCCGATTGAGCGCCTCCTCGATGGAGAGGCGGCTGTTCTTGCCAAGTTGCAGGAAGCGGCGCACCGTCAGGGGGAGGGTGGGGTCCAGATAGAGGCGCTGGGGTACATAGCCGACCCGCAGATCGCGGCGGCGAACGATGTCCCCCGAATCTGGGCTGAGCAAGCCCAGCACCAGCTTGCTCAGGGTGCTCTTGCCCGCCCCGTTGGGGCCGACCAGGGTGGTGATTTTGCCTTTGTTCAGGGTAAAGGAGACCTTGTCGAGCACGAGTCGTCCGTCAAATGAGAGACAGACCTCTTTCAGCTCCACCAGTTGGGTCATGACAGCTCCGGGGTTTACAGCCTGTGAGAGTTATAATATAACAGCGACGTTGGTTTGTTATATTATCACACACACACACCCTGACGAGACCTCTATGCGAATTCTTGCTCTGATCACTGCCCTGATGGCGGTGAGTCTGCCTGTCCGTGCCCTCGAGGTGCTGACCACCATCAAACCCCTGGGCTTCATCGCGGCGGCGATCACCGATGGCGTGAGCGAGCCCGGGGTGCTGCTGCCCACCGGCGCGTCGCCCCACGATTTTTCCCTGCGCCCTTCCGATATTCGCAGCATCAACGAGGCCGATCTGGTTGTGTGGGTCGGTCCCGAGCTGGAAGGCTTCATGGCCAAACCCCTTGCCCGGCATCCTCATGTATTGACCCTGACCCAGGTTCCCGGCATGCCGCTGTACAACTATGCGACCCAGGGCGAGCATGACGAGCATCACCATGATGACAAGGATCATGACCATGCCGCCCACGACCACGGCGCGCACGACGAGAGCCATGAAGGGCACCACCACGAAGGGGTGGATCCCCACATCTGGCTGGGTCCAACCCAGGCCAAGGTGATTGCCAAGGCGATCGCGACCGAACTGGGCAAGCTGGATCCTGCCAACCAGGCGCGCTATGCCGCCAATCTCGCGGCCTTCGAGGGCAAGGTTGACGCCCTGGACAAGGTGATCGCCGTGCAGATGAAGGCGGTGGATCAGAAGGGCTACTTCGTGTTCCACGAAGCCTATGGATACTGGGAGCGCCACTACGGCATGAGCTCCAAGGGACACTTCACCGTGAGCCCGGAGCGTCGCCCGGGAGCCAAGACGCTGATTGACATCCGCAAGGCGCTGGAAGAGAAAAAGGCGAGCTGCATCTACGCCGAGCCGCAGTTCTCCCCGGCAGTGATCGAGTCGGTCGCCCGCAATACCGGGGCCAAGGTGCTGCTGCTGGACGAAGTCGGCGAGCAGGTGCCGCTCGGTCCGGACGGTTATCCGCAATTCATGCAGCAGTTGGCGGACGCCTTCGCCCAGTGCCGCTAAGCCTTGCCCAACATTGACGATAGAGGTGACGCGGCCAACTATACTGACCTCCAGCATCTGATATGGAGTGTCAGTCATGAAATGGTTGCTCGTCTCTGCCTGCACGCTGACCCTGCTGGGATCCGGCATACAGGCATCCGGTCTTTCCGAACACATCGCCAGCCCGGAACTCAGGGCAAAAATGCAGGCGGTCTATGGCGCGAGAGCGATCCAGCGGTCCGAGGCCTTCTCTCGTCTGCTGACGCCAAGGGCCGGAACGACGGACCAGCAGAAGCTGGAGCTGGTGAACAACTACTTCAACAACCTGACCTACAGCGAGGATCCCAGACTGTGGGGGGATGATGATTATTGGGCCAATCCGCTGGAGTTCATCGGGGCGAGAGGTGGGGATTGCGAGGACTACAGCATCGCCAAGTACTACACCCTGATGGAGCTGGGGGTCGACGAGAAGAAGCTGCGGCTGGCCTATGTGAAGGCAATTCGTTACAACCAGTTCCACATGGTGACGTTGTACTTCCCGACCATCAAGTCAGATCCCCTGGTGCTGGACAACATCAATGGCCGCATCCTGCCGGGGAGCAAGCGCAATGATCTGCAGCCGGTTTACAGTTTCGATGCCAAAAGCATCTGGATCATGAAATCCCGCCGCGAGGGAACCCTGGCGGGGAGTGCCGATCGCCTGGCCCAGTGGACCTCGATGCAGAGCCGGTTCTCCAGCGAGCATCTGCGCTCCCCCCGTCGCCAGCTATAACTTGCCCGCCGCCTTCAACTCCTCGAAATATTTTCCCGCGCCCGGATGCTG
Source organism: Aeromonas sp. ASNIH8 (assembly GCF_002919855.1). Classification (NCBI taxonomy): domain Bacteria; kingdom Pseudomonadati; phylum Pseudomonadota; class Gammaproteobacteria; order Aeromonadales; family Aeromonadaceae; genus Aeromonas; species Aeromonas sp. ASNIH8. The sequence continues at coordinate 18,773 of NZ_PQLN01000035.1, forward strand.
TTCGACACTCAGCACCGGGCCTATTTTGTTGCGCGCCTTGTGAAACAGGTTCGCATAGCCATAGGTCTGTTCGTTGAAACTGGTTTGCTGGCTCAGCATGGCCCGGGTCAGCCGATAGACCTCGTCATCGGGAGTGGCGGCATTGGTCACCAGGGTGGCGGCGATGGCGAAGGTGGGGGTTGCCTTGAGGTTGCCCGGGTAGATGCGTGCCGGCACCTGGCTGCGCTGGTAATACCTGACCCCTTTGAGCAGCTGGTCCCTTACGGGCCCCTCGATCGCCAGGAAGCGCACGGCGCAGCGCTTGGCGGTGTCCAGCACGATGCGGTTGGGATGACCCATGACAAGGCCATAGGCATCGATCTGTTTATTGCACAACGCTTCGGAGAGATTGGCGACGCTCTTAAAATCGAGATCCTGCTCCTTTGCGCCCAGAACATTGAACAGGGCCAATGCCGTTTGACGAGTCCCTGAACTCTTCAGGCCCATGTCGATGGGGGCCAGCTTGAGCTGCTCCAGGGTGGTGATATCCCCATCGGCTCGCACCACTATGGTGAAAGGTTCGGCGTGGGTGGCAAAGAGCGCCCTCAGCTCGGGTTGTGGCTGGGCAGCGAAAGGCCCGGTGCCCTGGCTGGCCTGATAGAGCCAGTCGGACTGGACGAGCGCATAGGGTACCTCTCCCGTTTTCAGCTGGCGGAGATTTTCGATGGACCCGGAGCTGGCCTGTAGTTTGCAGGGCATCGTGGGGTCACTTTTTTTGGCCAGTCTGCAGAACTCCTTGATGACCTGGTAATAGATGCCTTGCTCCCCCCCTGTGCCTATGGTCATGGTGGTCGCGTGCAGGGTCGGTTGCCACAGCAGGGCGAGCAGCAGCAGCGGGATCCTCATGATGCATTCTCCTGAGTGGCATAACCATCGATGCCCCAACTGCGCAGCATGTCCACATCGCTTACGTCGCCGGCTTCCGCCAGCAAGGTGTAGCCGGAAGCATGGAGGCATTGGGAGAGCAGGTTCCAATAAAGGGGGGACTGGGTGAGCTGGCAACTGATGAAGACGGGTCTGATGGGGTCGAGCCTGGCCAGATTGTCGTTGTTCATCGGGATGTTGCTGAATGCCAGCTCAATCCCCTGGGACTGGAGTGCGGTCAGTCGTTCCTCGGCCAGGGGGGGGAAGATCGCCAGATCCCAGCGCCAGTCCAGCGTCTTGCCACGAGCGCTGGTCAGCACGGGGGCAAACTGCGCCCAGTCTGGGTGGCCGAGCAGGCTGAGAGGCAGCTGGAGCCCTTCCGCCTTCTGGGTCAGCCAGTTGTTGAGCAGCCCCCGAATTTCATCCGGCGAACTGTCCGTGGTGGGGGGGTGCTTGGGTAGCAGGCGGCTGTAGAGCCTGATACTCCCCTGAGTGGAGAAGAAATGCTGCTGATAGGTGTTGCCATCGGTGTCGACCAGCCCAACGAGCTTCTGGTGGGTCGGGAGAGCGTCGTGCTTGCCAAGCTGGGTGATCTTGAGCCGCTGTTGCAGCAGGTCCCGCTTGCGTTCAGAGACCAGCTGGTTGATGGAGACAACGACTTCCTGCAATTCGCGAAGCCACGGGGTTGGCAGGTTGCCGCTGAACTGGCGTTTGCGGATCCGGGCCAGTTGCAGACTGATCTGTTCGAGGGGGCGCAGCAGGCGGCGGCACACCCAGGTGATCACCAGGCTGAACACCAGCAGGCCGGCGAGCAGCGCAAGTCCGGTACGACTGATGGCGTTCCACAGATGCTGGTAGGCGTAACCCTTGTGTCCCTCGAGCGTGAGGGTACCGAGAATGCGCCAGCCGTCGGTCAACTCCTGCTCAATCTTGACCGGTGGCATGTCGATAACTGAGGGGAGCCAGCCTGGAACATTTTGCTGTGCGGTGTGGAACACCTTCTGGAACAGCACCTGGCCATCCGGATCCAGCAGAACGACGGAGTTGACGAAGCCTCCGTCGAACATGGCGTTCACTATGGTCTCGGCAAGGACCTTGTCATCTTTGAGCAGAGTGCCCTGCAGCACCAGCCCCAGTGCGGTGATGGCGGTTTCAAGGTTGGCCGACATCTGGTCGAGAATAGACTGTCGTACCGTCGTGATCTCCAGCACGAGCAGCAGCGCGGCGCCGATGGTGAAGAGGATTAGGATGATTACATTTAACAATTTTGCCAATGACATACCCACTCCATGGAGATGTTTTTGCAACATTTTCTGGGCCGGAGAGCACCACAACCGGACTTGATTCTTAAAAATAGAAAAAAATGGCTGAAAATGACGATCATTTCTGCCCATGCTGGAAGGTTATGCATAAAATGTGAGTTTCGTGCATGGAGCTATGAACTTTTTGTAAGTATTTAGGTCTAAAAGCCAGATATTCGGTTTTCATAATAAAAACTCATAAAAACAGACCCACAACCACCACCCTTAGATCTAATAACAGGATAGCGGATGAAACGTCTCCGTCCCTTGGTAGCCCAGGCTGCCAATTGGGAACCCCCGGTTCCCCGCAAGCATTTCTATGCCATGCTATTGCTCACGGCCATGACGCTGTCAGCGGTAGCCGTATTGCCAGCTCCCGGTGACATCCTGGAGCGGCCACTGCGTCTGGAGTTGCCGATCGCCACCACGGGCACCGCAACCAACGAAGACAACACCGACTTCAACGACATTCCGGATCACGAGCTGGTCGAGTCAGCCGCTCCCGAAGACGACATCCCGGCGGATGCCACGCCTCAATGGCAAGATTACCGGGTTCGCAATGGCGAGAACCTGACCACCATCTTCAACAACCTGGGGCTGTCCACCACCACCCTCTACAAGGTGCTGGATGCGGATGCCAAGAACAACCTGGCGCGTCTCAAACCCGGTCAGACCATCGAGTTGCTGATCGATCAGGACAACATTCTGCAGCAGTTGAAGATCCGCCTGAACATCAAGCAGACCCTGGTGCTGGAGCGTACCGACGACACCTATAGCGCCAACATGCTCAATGAAGAGGTAGAGTGGCAGCAGAAGAGCTATGACGGTGTCATCAACGGCAGCTTCTACGTCAGCGCCCGCAATGCCGGTATCCCGGCCAACCACATCCAGAAGATTGCCAACCTGTTCCAGTGGCGCCTCAACTTCGCCAAGGATTTGAAAAAAGGTGACAAGTTCAAGGTGCTGGTCCGTCAGGAGACGGTCGACGGTAAGAGTACGGGCAATACCCAGTTGCTGGGGGTCGAGGTGTTCAGCCAGGGCAAGGCCGTGTCAGCCTGGTTGTCGGAAGATGGCAACTATTATGACGGTCAGGCAAACAGCCTGGAGCGCGGCTTCCGCCGTTATCCGACTCACAGCCGTTACCGGGTCAGCTCCAGTTTCAACCCGAATCGCCGTCATCCCATTACCGGGCAGGTCCGGCCCCATGAGGGGACCGACTTTGCCCTGCCGGTAGGCACGCCCATCATGGCGACCGGTGATGGTGTGGTCCTCAAGGCAACCAGCCACCCGCTGGCAGGCACCTATGTTGTGATCAAGCACGGCCGTACCCTGATGACCCGTTATCTGCACCTGAGCAAGCTGCTGGTCAAGCCGGGTCAGAAGGTGAAGATGGGTGACAAGATTGCCCTCTCCGGCAACACGGGCCGCTCCACCGGTGCTCACCTGCACTACGAGGTGCGCATCAACAACCGCCCGGTGGATCCCATGAAGATCAAGCTGCCGATGGCGGAGCCGCTCTCCGGTAAGGACAAGCGTCAGTTCCTCGCCAAGGTGAAGAGCTACCGCAAAGAGATGGAGGCGGGCTGAACGGCTCCCTCCTGACGAAAAAGGCCCCGCAAACTGGCGGGGCCTTTTCATTGCAGAACGGCTTCAATAACCCTTGTCAAAGTCGATCCTGCCGTCCAGCTGCTGACCATCGATGAAGCGGATGTAGTTGCGGATGAAGATCTGGGCCACATCTTCCGGGAAGCTGTAGGCGCTGTTGTGGGGCGTCACGATGAGATTGGGCTGGTGCCAGAGCGGGCTGTCAGCGGGCAGGGGTTCCTGCTCGAACACATCGAGCACCGCCATGGCGGGCTTGCCGGCTTGCAGTGCCGCCAGCAGATCCCCCTCATGGACGGCATTGCCCCTGCCGACGTTGAAGAAGATGGCGCCCGGTTTGCAGTGGCCGAAGCGTTCGGCGGTGAAGAGATGGCGTGTCTCGCGGGTGGCGGGCAGCACGCTGACGATGACATCGGCCTGGGCCAGCATCTTGTTGAGTGCCGGCAATTGGTACACCTGATCGAACCCGGCACGCTCACGGCCACTGTGGCTGATGCCGAGCACCCTCATGCCAAAATGTTTGCCGGTGTGGGCGATATGCTGCCCTATGCTGCCGGTGCCGAGCAGCAGCAGCGTCTTTCCCTTCAAGCCCTGATAGGGATGGCTCTGCCAGACGCCCTGTTGCTGCTGCTCGCGATAGAGTGGCAACTGGCGGGTCAGGCTGAGCAGATGGCCGAACACATACTCGCTCATCAAGGGGCCGAAGATGCCGCGGACATTGGTGAGCAGGTAGTCGCGGCGGCAACTGGCGTCCAGCAGCACGTCGACCCCGGCATAAGTGGACTGGAGCCAGCTGAGCTTGCCGGCCTTGGCCAGCAGCGGCTTGGCCCGGGCAGGCTCGGCCATCAGGATATGAGCGTCACCGATAAGCTGTTCGGCCTCGGCCTGATTGTCGGCCCGAAGAATGTGCAGATGGGGAAGATGGGCCGCCTTGAGCAGGCGTTCATAGTGGCTGTTGTCCTGACTCAACAGCAGCAGGGTACGTTGGCTCATACTCTTGTTCCTTATCGTGTTTATGGCAAGGCGAGAGGGATGCTGTCTCCATCTTACCCCAGTTGATCGGGCAAGATAGTCGAGCAGGGCGCTTTTTCATTTTTAGACGGGGCCCTCGTGGGCTACAATCTGCCCCACATTTTGCAAAGGATCCGACTCCAGTGTTTGGTGACAAGTTTTATAAGCGACTGGCCGAGCTGCAGCCCTGGCAGCAAACCGTCTATACCCTGGCGCTGGCAGAGCGCATGTACCCCAACTATGTGCTCTTTACCCAGGCCTCCGGTTTCGGGGATGCGAGGGCATTCCGTCACGCGCTGGATCAGATGTGGAACTACCTGACGGTCAAGGGATCCCGCGTCAATCTTGGTGCCATTCTGGAAGCGTTTGAAGTCTACATTCCCGATCCCCGCAAGTTTGAATCCTACGGCGCCTATCCGGCACTGGACGCCTGCGTGGCGCTGGGTTGTGCCTACAACTCGGTGATCTGCCGGGTGGGGGAAGAGGCCAACGACGCCAGCCATGCGTCTGTCGGCACGGTCGCCGGCTTCATAGAGATGCTGGAAGAGCGGGATCTCAGCGATGAGGAGCTCTATGAGCACGAGTACATGGAGGCCGAGCTGGAGTTCCAGGTCGAACTGCTCAAACGGGTGGCCCATGAACGGGACAGCGATCGCATCCTTGCCATCCGCGCCTTCGCGGCCCAGGACGGCGTCTCCAACATCGGCATCAGCCTGGAGGCGTAACGCCATCGCGTACTGCCCATAGAAAAAGCTCCCGGTCGGGAGTTTTTTTTATCTCTGAGCGTTCATTTTTTGGTGTGTGAGAAAGCATTTATGCATTTTTTTCAAATGGTTAACTTTTTTTCTCCTGATTCTTAGGGGCCATTCGTTGCTGTTGTAAGCTCGCTTCTATTGGTTGCACTTGACAGAGAATCACCGACGAGAACAACTCCATTACTGAGGTCATCTATGAATGCAACAGAGCTTTGGCTGCTTTCCCCCGAGCAATTCAACGAGTGACGGCGTGAGAACGATTATCCCCGTATCTGGGCGCTGCTGGTGGCGTCGCTGCCCCATTTCGACGACTGGATGGCGGAGCAGAAGATAGAAAAAAGCGTGATCTTCCAGATCGGCATCGCCCGCTTCATCAGCTCCCGCTGCGTGCTGAGCCTTTGTGTCTACATGAGCGACGACAAGGTCCGCCTGTATGAGAGCGCCTCGAGTGCACTGGAATCCCTGCGCAAGAGCGGCCTCATCCGCTCGGAGACCCGTTTCGAGCCTTACAGCATGTGGCTGGCGGGAAAACATGGCAATGACGAGGTGAAACGGGTGCAAAGCCTGCTTTCGGTCTCGGAGAACAACAAGGGGGAGGCCCAGGTGCTGGGCAAGCATCGTTTGCTCAACATCGGCGGTGTTACCCTCAAAAGCCCCATCATCTCCGGCCGGTTGCTCGATTTTACCTGTCTCGACGAGCTCTCTCTCGATGGGGCCGTCAACAACTCCAAGGTTTATCTGTGGCACTGCTCGGCCAAGGGGGTCAGGGTCAATGGCGGGGTGATCGGGCTCGATCTGTTCGACTCCCTGCTGTGGGACCACAGGGCCTGGGCCAAGAAGCGGGAGCTGGCGCTGGAGGACGGGGTCTTTCAGGACTTCACCATAGAGTGCGAGGAGATCCGCTTCCACTCCTCCCGGGCGGTGCTGAAAAACTTCAGCGTCAGCGCCAAGAACTTCGATGCCACCATGGAGCACACCAACCTGGACAAGGTGGAGGTGGTCTACAACGACAATGGGCGGATCGACCACAACGAGGCGAGCAAACTCTATCGCAATGCCAAGCGTCTCTTCTCCAGCGTGGGTGACACCGTCGACGCCGGCGAGTGCTACTACAAGGAGAAGCTGCACGAGATGAAGTCCCTGGCGAGCCCGCGGGAGCTGTTCCGGGAGCGCTGGTTGCGCAGCGGTCCGATGACGAAGTGCTGGCTCTCCCTGTTGTGCTATCTCAAGTACGCGGGCAAGTTCATCAGCTTCATCACCTGGGGGTTTGGGGAGCGTCCCATCAGAAGCCTGCTGATGTCGATGGGGGTGATCCTGCTGGCGACCCTGACCTATTTCCTGGCACCGGAGTCTGCAACCCACGGCCATCTGGGGCGCTCCCTCTATTTCAGCATCGTCACCTTCGTGACCCTGGGTTATGGGGACATCTCCCAGACCTCCTCGCCGCTGCAACTGCTGTCGGCCATCGAAGCCTTCTGCGGCATGTTCCTGACCGGTCTCTTCCTCGCGGGTTTTGCCTCTAAAACCAAGCAGTATTGACGGGAGCGCCGACGGCGGGTGCCATCAGTGCCCGCCTCCGGTGCCCTCCTGCTGTCTTCCCATCCCTCCCGGCTGTCCCGGCGACCTTGCTTGACGCAGCGGCGGTGGAGCGACTTTATTTAAAGTCATCGCATGCCATGACAAGCGATGGCGCCACCAGCGCCCGGACATGACGCAATCAGAGGAGAAAGCCCGGTATCGATCCGCCAACCACCGATGTAGAGAAGGAATAACGCTATGATATTGAATCACTTATGGGGATTGTATGCCCATCCCCACACCGAATGGCATACCATAGACGAGCGGCACGACAGCTTCAGAAACAGTCTGACCCACATCCTGCTCGTGGCCCTTATCCCTCCCATCTGCGCCTACTATTCCGCCGTTCACATCGGCTGGAGCATCGGGGTCGGCGATCCCATCACCCTGACCGCCAACAGTGCATTCAAGCTGTCGGTCGCCATGTACGTGACCCTCATCATCGGCGTGCTGGCACTCTCCTATCTGGTGCACTGGATGGGGCATACCTTCGGCTCGGATCCCAGCTACACGACCTCGCTGGAGCTGGCGGCCTACACCTCCACGCCACTCTTCATGGTGGGCTTCTCCGCTTTCTTCCCGCATCTCTGGTTCGTGATGCTCATCGGTTTGGTCGGGCTGACCTATTCCGTCTACCTGCTCTATATCGGCGTGCCCATCCTGATGCACATCACCAAGGAGCAGGGATTCATCTACGCCAGCTCAGTGGTGACGGTCGGTTTGGTGCTGCTGGTCTGCGTGCTGGCTGCCACGGCCATCCTGTGGGGATCCGGCTTCGGTCCCGTCTTCACCCAGTAGCCGTGTATGCCGACGGCAACGACGACAAGGGCGCCTTGATGGCGCCCTTGTCGTTGATCTCTCACCTGGTCGGCGTGTCTTTGCCAGACCCGGGAGGGACGTCGTCTGCGTTGATCAGCGGGGATTGCCGCTGCCGATGCCGAACGGGATGCGGTAATCGCTGCTCTGATCGCCGAGGCTGACGGTCAGGTTGCCCTGGGCGCGGCTCGGGATCTGTACCTGTTGGGTACCCATCAGGTTGGCGTGGACGGAGGCCACCAGATCACCGGATTCATCGCGCACCTCCAGCATGGGGTTGGCCTTGCCGGCCATGGCGGCGCTGGCATGCCAGTTCACGAACAGCACACCCGGGGTGGCGTTGAAGTCGGCGGGGACGGAAGCCTGGGCAACACCGGCGCTCATCAGGCCTGCAACGGCCAGCATCTTGATCACGTTTTTCATGTTCATTCACTCTCTTGGTTTTTATGTCATTGGCAAGGCCTGACAGGCCTGCATCAATGCATCCTTGCAAGAGGTCATTCAAATGGTGTGTTGTTTTGTCACGGATGTTTGTCACCCATGTGTATGGGGGACTGCCATGAACGACCAGTTGTTTTGCGGCTTGGCGCTCCTGCCTAAGCGATGTGTGAATATTAAGCGCCTCACCCGGTCATTGTTAGCGAGATAAACTGGCCTACACGTTCAAAAAATGTGAATGATGTTTTGTGGGGAGGAAGCAGGCAGGTTGGAGGGGGGTCACCCTTCCGGAGAGAGGTGCATGTCCCAGACCTGACACCGGATTGTCACATCCGGTGCGTACTGTGCGGCTTCATTTTCACACTTGTTCAAGGATGACTATGTTTCGCGTTTCCTCCCTTGCCGCCTGCGTGGCGGCCACCCTGCTGAGCGGCTGCCATTCGGGCAATGACTCCTCCTCGCCCGCCGTCGGCGACTATCAATACAGCACCAAGGCGGTCTATGCCGCCCGTCAGGCAATGAACAGCTATGAGGTTGCCCCTGAAGGCTTTAGTCCCGTCTTCACCGAACTGGTGGCACGCCACGGCTCCCGCTCGCTGTCCAGCCCCAAATACGACGTGCTGACCAAGCTGGTGTGGGAGGAGGCCGCGAGACAGGGGGCCTTGACCGAGCTGGGCCAACGGCTCGGCGCCAAGGTGGACGCCGTCACGGCCGCCAACCAGACCCTCGGCTATGGCCTGCTGAGTGCGCTCGGCAAGGAGGAGCACGCCAACCTGGCGACCCGGCTCGCCGAACGGCTGCCCATCCTGCTGACCGCTGAATCGACTCCCCTCTGCCTCAAGGTCGAGACATCGGGCAAGGATCGCGCCAACGAAAGCGCCTACTTCTTCATGCAGAGCCTGGCCAAACGGGTCTCTCTGGTGACAGACAGCCCCGACTGTTACGTAAGCCAGGAGAACCCTTCCGAGATCGACAAGGGGCTGCGCAACAAGTTCGAGCTCTACTTCCACAAGACCGAGCCGCAGGGGGAGTACACCCGGTATCTGCCCACCTTCCAGGCCTATCAGGCCTTTGTCGGGGACGAAGACAACGGGGTGGCTCCCGCTCCCGAGCTGACCGAGGCCCTCGATGCGCTCAAGGCCCTGCCCAGGACCCGGGTGATGGCCCGCGAGATGCTCGAGCGTCTCTACAGCAAGGCCTTCGTCGACGAGCTGGCCGCCGGGGTGGATTACGTGGCGGTGAATCCGGAAGACGGCGGCAAGACCCATGTGCGCGACGAGGTGGACGCCGCCCTCATGCTCTACAACCTCTTCATCATCGGCCCGGGGATGATCCGGGAGGCGCAGGCACAAGGCGGGTCCTGGGATCTCGAGCAGTTCATCACGCCAGAGGAGTCTGCCTGGTTCTCCTACCTTTCCGATGCCGAGGACTTCTACGAGAAGGGGCCGAGTCTTGCCAGCCAGAGCGCCACCTACGCCGTGGCCCAGCCCCTGCTTGACGGCCTCTTCAACGAGGTTCAGACCCAGGTGGTGGAAGAGGCGGGTGAGCATGTCGCCAAGCTGCGCTTCGCCCATGCGGAGACCCTGATCCCGCTGGCGGCCCTGATGAAGCTGGAAGGGAGCCGCCAGAGCGCCCAGCCCGGCGTGCTGATGAGCCAGGAAAACAACGAATGGCGTGGCGGCTGGGTCTCTCCCTATGCGGCCAACATCCAGTGGGATGTCTACCGCAACGAGGCCGGCCGGGTGCTGGTGAAGATGCTTTACAACGAGAAGGAGCTCGCCTTCAAGGCAGGTTGCGCCCCCATTGCTGTGGGCAGCTTCTTCTATGACTTCGGCGAGCTCAAACGCTGTTACGACTACTCGTCCTGACGCGCTCGTACCATCCCCGGGGCCGGTCATCGCCGGCCCCGATTTTTTTGGTTCAGGCGGAGCCGGCTTGTCGACGACCCGCCTGCCAGGTGGTGCCCATGGAGGCGGCGATGATGGCGGTTATCCCGAGCCATTGGGACGGGGGCAATTGTTCGCCCAGCCATACCAGTCCCATCAAGGCTCCCATGGCCGGTTCACCGCTGGTGAGAATGCCGTAGCTCTTGAGGGGAAGGCGGCGCAGGGCAAACATCTCGAGAGAGTAGGGGATGGCGCTCGAGAGCAGCCCCACCCCGATGATGGTGAGGATCACGGGGACGGTGAATGACGCCTCGATCGCACCCTCCAGCCCGAAGGGCAATACCAGCAGGGTGCCCACCCACATGCCCAGCGCCGGAGCCTGTGAGCCCAGCAAGGCTCCTGCCCGCTTTCCGGTGAGCATATAGAGCCCCCAGAAGAGGCCAGCCCCGAGAGCCAGTGCTGCACCCAGGGGATCGATGGCCTGCTGTGTTGCCCGCAGGGGCAAGAGCAGCAGCAGCCCGGCGATGGCCAGTATCAGCCAGATGAAGTCTGCCCGGTGGCGTGAGGAGAGCAGGGCCACCGTCAGGGGGCCGATGAACTCGATGGCCAGGGCAACGCCGAGGGGAATGCGTGCGATGGCGAGATAGAAGAGCAGGTTCATGGCCCCAAGCGACAGGCCGTAGGGGATGGCGCCCAGCAGGGTGCGTCGGTCGAGGGGGGCACGCCAGATGCGAAACACCAGGGAGAGAAGGAGGGCGGCGCACCCCAGCCGGAACAGGGTCGTGCCTGCGGCTCCGAGCAGGGGAAACAGGGATTTGGCTAGGGAGGCGCCGAGGGTGATCGACAACATGGCGAGCAGGACGGCCAGAAGAGAGGAGAGGGCATTGGGATTGGGTTGCATGGTGTTCATACCGAGCAGGACGATGGGCAGTAAAATATATCTGGAGACTTGGGTAAAACCGGTCTAATACTGGCCTTGTGCGATAATTTTTATCTAATGAACCCCATGACCGACAAATTTGATCTGCTCATCCTCGCCGAGCTGCAACAGGATGCCCGTCTGCCCACGACGGAGCTGGCCCACAGGGTCGGTCTTTCCGCCCCAGCTTGCTACCGCCGCGTCCGCGCCTTGCGGGAGTCCGGTCTCATCGAGCGGGAAGTGGCGCTGGTGGCACCGTCCACCATGGGCTGGCCCATCACCATGCTGGTGCTGGTGACCCTGGAGCGGGATCATGGCCGCATCGTCGATGAGATGATCGCCAGCCTGCAGCGGGAACCCGAGGTGATGGATCTCTGGTATGTGACGGGGGAGCAGGACTTCGTGCTGCAAGTGGCCGCCAGGGACATGCAAAGTTACGAGCAGTTCACCCGTCGGGTGCTCCATGCCAGGGATCAGGTACGCAGTTTCAAGACTCTGGTGGCCATGGGACAGCACAAGCGTTGCGGCGCCTTGCTGCCCGGGTAAAGAGGGGGTTGCGCCGAAGCCTTGCCGGCAGAGCGCCGTCAGGGAAAGGAACAGGGGCAGGTACGGCCTGCCCCCTCTGTGTCAGCCTGGTTCCCCGGGCGCCAGCTCCTCTGCCGTCATGGGGCGCAAGACCCGGCAGGGATTGCCGACCGCCACTACGCCTGCCGGAATGTCTCTGGTGACAACGGACCCCGCCCCGATGACGCTGTTGTCCCCTATGGTGACGCCCGGGCAGATGACGACGCTGCCCCCAATCCAGACGTTGTTGCCGATACGCACCGGTTTGCCGAACTCCACCCCCTTGATGCGCGGCGCTACCGCCACCGGGTGGGTAGCGGTGTAGATCTGCACTCCGGGGGCCAGCAGCACGTTGTCGCCTATGTGTACCTCGCACACATCCAGGATGGTGCAGTTGAAATTGGCGTAGAAATTCTCGCCGACAAAGATGTTGGCGCCATAGTCGCAGAAGAAGGGGGGCGTGATGAAACAGCGTTCTGCGCGGCCACCCAGCAGGCGGGTGAGGCGCTCATCCCAGTCAGGGGCATCGGTTCGCTCCCGGTTCAGTTCTCCCAGCAGGGCGCGGCACTGCTCCCGCGCAGCCCGCAGTTCGGGGTCCCCTGCATCATAGGGCGCTCCCGCCACCATCTTCTGCCACTCGGGGCCACGCACGGCGGGCCGCTGCACTGTTGTTGCGTCAGTCATCATTGCTCCATCAGCCAGATCAGGGATTCGTAAGGGCGCAGCTTGCAGGATTGCGGGCGGGCCGGGCTATCCGGGTAGTTGCCAAGCAGCAGCCGCGCCTCCCCGCTTTGCAGCTCGGCAGGCAAGGCAAACTCCACCGGCTCGCCGTAGAAGTTGCTCACCACCAGCAGGGTCTGACCGTGGGCGCGGCGGGCATAGGCCCAGATCTGCGGGTGCCCGGTCAGCAGCTCCTGATAATCCCCCTGAGTGAAGATGGGGTGCGCCTTGCGAAGGGCGATGAGATCCCGATAGTGCCAGAACACCGAGTGCTGGTCGGCGAGCGCCGCCTCGGCGTTGATCTCGGGGTAGTTGGCGGCTGGCTTGAGCCAGGGCGTCCCGCTGGTGAAACCGGCGTTGGGGGCGGCACTCCACTGCATCGGGGTGCGCGAGTTGTCCCGGGACTTGGCGCCGAGAATGGCGAGGATCTCGGCCTCGCTCATCCCTTCCGCCTGCTTGATGGCGAAGATGTTGCGGCTCTCCACATCCTGATAGTCGTCGATGTGCTGATAGCCGGGGTTGGTCATGCCGATCTCCTCCCCCTGATAGATGTAGGGGGTGCCTTGCAGGCCGTGCAGCGTGCTGGCCAGCATTTTGGCGGCGACCACCCTATGCTCGCCCTCATCGCCGAAACGGGAGGCGATGCGCGGCTGATCGTGGTTGCACCAGAACAGCGCCGACCACCCCTTGCCATGCATACCGCTCTGCCAGTGGTTGAAGATGCGCTTGAGTTCGAGGAAATCGAACGGGGCCTTGGTCCACTTGTCGCCGCCCGGGTAATCCACCTTGAGGTGATGGAAGTTGAACACCATGGAGAGCTCGGAACCATCCAGCGCGCCATAGCGCTGGCAGTGTTCCAGGCTGGTGGAAGACATCTCGCCCACCGTCATGGCCCCCACGGGGGCGAAGACGTCGCGGCTCACATCCTGCAAAAATTCGTGGATGCGCGGCCCGTCGGTGTAGAAGCGGCGGCCATCCCCCACCTCGTCGTCAGGGAATGCCTGATCCTTGGAGATGAGGTTGATGACGTCGAGGCGGAAACCGTCGACCCCTTTCTTCGCCCAGAAATGGATGATCTTCTTCACCTCGGCGCGCACGGCCGGGTTCTCCCAGTTGAGATCCGCCTGCTCGCGGGCAAAGAGGTGCAGGTAGTACTGGCCGGTGGCCGGATCCAGCTCCCAGGCGCTGCCGCCAAACTTGGATTGCCAGTTGTTGGGCACGCCGCCGTCCACCGGATCTTTCCAGATGTAGTAGTCGCGATAGGGGCTGTGCTTGTCCCCCAGCGCCGACTTGAACCAGGCGTGCTCGGTGGAGGTGTGATTCACCACGATATCCATCACGATGCGGATGCCGCGCGCATGGGCGGCGCCCAGCAGGGCCTCGAAATCGCTCATGGTGCCGTAGGCGGGATCTATGTTGAGGTAATCGGCGATGTCGTAGCCGTTGTCCACCTGGGGGGAGACGTAGACCGGGGTCAGCCAGAGGGCATCGACCCCCAGCGTCTTGAGATAGTCGAGGCGGGCCATGATCCCCTTGAGATCACCGGTGCCACGGGCGCCGGAATCCTGAAAGCTTTTGGGGTAGATCTGGTAAATCACGGCGCTTTGCCACCAGGGTGTCTGTGTCATGGTTGGTTCGCTCATTGGTTGAAACCGGATTAGTTGGAACAGGGCAACGATAAAGGGCGGAGCCAGGGCTCCGCCGAGGTTGTGTGGATCAGGCCGTGGCCAGATCCAGCTTGCCGGCAGCCTGCTGGCGCTTGTAGACCAGCAGGGTCAGCAGGGCGGGGACCACGATGGCCACCAGCATGGCGACGGCGTAGATGCCCCAGTATTGCGGCTGGATGGAGAGGATGCCCGGCAGGCCGCCCACCCCGATGCCGTTGGCCATCACACCGGTGAAGCCGCAGATGAGAGCCGCACAGCTTGAGCCCACCATGGCGCACAGCATGGGGAACTTGTACTTGAGGTTGATGCCGTACATGGCCGGCTCGGTCACCCCGAGATAGGCGGAGATGGCGGCCGGGACCGAGATCTCCCGCTCGTTCTCCTTGCGGCTGATCAGGATGATGCCGACGACCGCAGACGCCTGGGCGATGTTGGAGAGGGCGATCAGCGGCCAGATGGGGGTGCCGCCCATGCTCTGCATCAGTTGCAGGTCCACCGCGTTGGTGGTGTGGTGGATGCCGGTGATGACCAGGGGCGCATAGAGGAAGCCGAACAGGGCGGCGCCGATGGGGGCAAACGAACCCGTCATGGCCGCCTTGGCGGCAAAGCCGACGCCGTCACCAATCCAGCGGCCGAACGGACCGATCAGGGCGTGTGCCACGATCACCGCCAGCAGCAGGGAGATGAAGGGCACAATCACCAGGTAGAGATAGGCCGGGATGATGCGCTTGAGGCTGGTCTCCACCCAGGCGAGGAAGACACCCGCCAGCAGGGCCGGAATGACCTGGGCCTGATACCCCACCTTCTGGATGACGAAGAGGCCGAAGTCCCACACTTCCGGGGTCTGCTGGCCGATGCCATAGGCGTTCATCAGTTGCGGCGACACCAGCGTGATACCCAGCACGATGCCGAGGATCTCGGAGCCGCCCATCTTCTTCACCGCAGACCAGCAGACACCCACCGGCAGGAAGTGGAAGATGGCTTCACCCAGCAGCCAGAGGAAGGCGTGCACCTGGGCCCAGAACTGGCTGATCTCGATGAGGGTGTGGGTGCCGTCGTCGAACATCTTGATGTCGCCGATGACGTTGCGAAAGCCCAGGATCAAACCACCGGTGATGATGGCGGGCAGCAGGGGGACGAAGATCTCGGCCAGGTGGGAGATGCCGCGCTCCAACGGGTTCATGTTGTGGCGGGCGGCCTGCTTGGCGGCCTCCTTGCTGCCACCGCTCACGCCGATCTCCTGGGTGAGCGCCTTGTACCACTGATCCACCTCGTTGCCGATCACCACCTGGAACTGGCCGCCCTGGGTGAAGCTCCCCTTCACCGAAGGGATGGTCTCGATGGCCTTGGGGTCGGCCTTGGCCGGATCGGCCAGCACGAACCTGAGCCGGGTCAGGCAGTGGCTGACAGTGGTGATGTTCTCTTTGCCGCCGATCCGCTCGATCAGCTGCGCCAGATGCTGTGTGTTGACTTTTGACATGAGCCTTCCCTCTGTGACTCCATGAATAATGGTCGTGTCTTTACCGGCTGGCCAAGGACCGCCCGTTTATTGGTATCGTTCCCAATCAGCATGAAGCCAGTGGCTGGCATCGGCAATGGGAACGTTCCCAATTCGTGGCGCTGGTCACAAAAAGCGCAAAACGCCGGGAATGGAGGAAAAGATAGACTACAGGGGCTGACAGGGGGCGATGGTCGCTCTGGGGGGCTGCCCCTCTTCAATCTGATCGAGCAGCTGTCTGGCGGCCAGTATACCGGCATCCTTGTAGCCGAAATCCAGGCTGAGGGTGTTGGCAAAGAGGAAAGTCAGCATGGGATTGCTGCCAAGGCCGCTCACCAGGATGTCGGTGCGACCCTGCTCCTGCAGGTATTTGGCGGCGCCGATGGCCAGGGTGTCGCTGGCACAGACCATGGCCTGAGTGGTGGGGGTGAGCAGCTCGGCCGCGAGCCGATAGCCGCTTTGCAGACCGAGATCCCCGAGGGCGCTGCGGGGCGTGCGCCCCTGTTCCCGACAGTAGTCGAGGTAAGCCTGATGCCGACGCAACCCGGTGGTGAGATCGCTGCGTTCCACCCCGAGATAGGCGACCTCGGTCAGGCCACGCTCCCCGAGGTGGGCAAGCACGGCGCGCACCGCCCCGTCATCGTCGAAGCAGACCGACGAGAAGCCGGGGCGCTCGCGGGCCATCAGCACCAGTTTCTCCCTGAGCGGCGCCATGGCGGCATAGTCCAGATCGTTGAAGGCAAACAGGATGATGCCGTCCACCCCGCGCCGCTCCAGCACCGCCAGGTGCTCGCTCACCTTGGCGGGGGAGAACTTGCTCTCCATCAGCACAGCGTCGTAGCCACGCTGGTAGAGGGTCTCCAGCATGCCGCGCACCGCCTGGTTCTCGGAGCTGGAGTCGAGGCGCGACACCACGATGCCGACCACCTGCTGGCTCTGGCTGCGCATGGCCCGCGCCGATTTGCTCGGGACGAAACCGTGCTGGGCGATCACCGATTCGACCCTGGCCCTGGTCTGGGCATTGACCTTGGGATCCTGATTGAGCACCCGGGAGACGGTCGACTTGCCGACCCCGCTGAGGCGAGCGATATCGAGGATGGTCAGTTTCTTTTCCATGGGGGATCCGTGACAGGGGAGGGCGACAATCGGGATGCAGACATTGTTGTGATTAACTCCTGTGAATACAAGCCCATGGCGTTAGAATGCCCTTTCCCAGGCGACTTTCTTCGCCGTTGCACAGGACGCGCATCATGTATCTGTTGGCAAGTCTGCACTTCTCTCTCTCCATCACGGGCCCCATCTGTCTGGTGCTGGTACTCGGCATCTGGCTCAAGCGGCTGGGTCTCTTGCCCGACAGCTTCGTCGAGTCCGCCTCCCGTCTGGTGTTCCAGGTCACCCTGCCAGCTCTCTTGTTCCTGAGCATGGTGCGTACCGATTTTTCCACCATGCCGAGCCCCTGGCTCATCCTCTATGGCCTGCTCGGTACCCTCGCCGGTTTCCTGGTGCTGGAGGTGCTGGCGGCCCGTTTCATCAGCGAGCAGAAATTGCGGGGCATCTTCGTGCAGGGCAGCTTTCGCGGCAACATGGGGATCATGGGGCTGGCCTATGTGCAAAACGCCTACGGCCCGGAGGGGATAGGGGCCGCCGCCCTGCTGGTGGGCTCCATCACAGTGCTCTACAACGTGCTCGCTGTGATCACCCTGACCCGCAGCCTGGGGGGCGGAAAGGGGCTCGCCCCCATACTCAAGGGGATCGTCAAAAACCCCCTCATCATCGCCATTCTGGCGGCCCTGCCCTTCGGTCTGCTCGGCATCGAACTGCCCCAGCTGGTCATCACCACGGGCAACTATTTCGCCAACATGACCCTGCCGCTGGCCCTGCTGTGCACCGGCGCCAGCCTCAACCTCAAGGCCCTGCGCGGCGGCGCCATGCTGACCGGCTGGGCCACGGTCAACCGGTTGTGCTGCATCCCCGTGCTGCTGGTGCTGGGGGCCTGGGCGCTCGGCTTCAGCCCGCAGGCCCTCGGCATCCTGTTTCTCATCAGCTCAACCCCCACCGCCGCCGCCAGCTATGTGATGACCCGCGCCATGGGCGGTGACAGTGCCCTCGCGGCCAACATCATCGCCACCACCACCCTGGGCTCGCTCGTCACCACCAGCCTGGGGGCCGCCCTGATGAACTACCTGGGACTGATGGGGTGATGGGGCGCCGCCATGATGCACGACCCGGGGTTGACGGGATCGGCATTCACCCTTGACCTTGCCGGAGGCGGCAGCTTTAGGCTGAGGTCACATCGACAGAGGAGAGAGCCCATGACCATCGAACTCACCGTTACCGGCATGTCCTGCGGCGGTTGCGCTGCCAGCCTGCAAAAGGCCTTGCTGGCCCAGCCAGCAGTCCGCACCGCCACGGTCGACTTTGCCAGCCGCCAGGCCGTCATCGAGAGCGAGCTGAGCAAAGCCGAGTTGATCGCCCTGATCGAGGCGAGAGGCTTTCAGGTAGAGTGAATTATCACTTAATTGGTATAAATCAGACTAATATTCTGCTTACTTCTTTTTATTGGTGAGAGTGATCACTTAAATCCCGTTTAAAAAGAATAAAAATGCTGCAATTCCCTCATCCAAAAGGATTGCAGCATGACCCTTCCCATTCGCAAGACCCTGATCGCCGCCGTGCTCGGCCTGACCCTCTCCCCCATGGCCATGGCGCTGCCCAGCGTGCACATTCTGGCCACCGGCGGCACCATCGCCGGGGCGGGCCAGTCCGCCACCCAGTCCAACTACGAGGCCGGCAAGGTGGCCATCGAGACGCTGATCGCCGCCGTGCCCGAGATGAAAAACGTGGCCGACGTGCAGGGTGAGCAGGTGGTCAAGATCGGCTCCCAGGACATGAACGACGAGGTGTGGCTCACGCTCGCCAAGCGGGTCAACGCGCTGCTGGCCAGGGATGACGTGGACGGCATCGTCATCACCCATGGCACCGACACCATGGAGGAGACCGCCTACTTCCTCAATCTGACCGTCAAGAGCGACAAGCCGGTGGTGCTGGTGGGCGCCATGCGCCCCTCCACCGCCATGAGCGCCGACGGCCCGATGAACCTCTACAACGCCGTGGTGACCGCCTCCGACCCCGCCTCAAAGGGACGTGGCGTCATGGTGGCGATGAACGACACCGTGCTGGATGCCCGCGACGTCACCAAGACCAACACCACAGGAGTGCAGACCTTCGCCTCCCCCAACTTCGGCCCGCTCGGCTACATCCACAACGGCAAGATCGACTACCAGCGCAGCCCGGCCCGTCTGCATACCAGCAAGACCCCGTTCGACGTGAGCAAGCTCGACAAGCTGCCCCAGGTCGGCATCGTCTACAGCTACGCCAACGCCTCGGACCTGCCGGCCAAGGCCCTGGTGGATGCCAAGTTTGACGGCATCGTCAGCGCCGGGGTGGGCAACGGCAACCTCTACCACACCCTGTTCGACACCCTGGCCAAGGCGAGCAAGGACGGCATTCGCGTGGTGCGTTCCGCCCGCGTGCCGACCGGTTCCACCACCCTGGATGCCGAGATCGATGACGCCAAGTACGGCTTCGTCGCCGCCGAGACCCTCAACCCGCAGAAGGCGCGGGTGCTGCTGATGCTCGCCCTGACCCAGAGCAAGGATCCGGCCCAGATCCAGCGCTGGTTCCAGCAGTTCTAAGACCTCGGCTCGGTCTGATTGACACTACCCCGTGAGATGAAGGGCAGGATGGGATCCTGCCCTTTCTTGTTGCGCCAGAGGCAGAGGCCGGCCCTCAGCTCATCATCAGCCAGCCGCAGAAACCCAGGTAAACCAGTCCCACCAGGGCGAGCCTGCCCGCCGTCATCCGCTCCCGACTGAACCCCCACCACAGCAGCGTGACCGCCAGCAGCGTCACCAGGGAGGAGGCCATCATGGTGCTGTCCAGCAGCCAGGGAGTGAACAGCAGGCAGAACGCCTTGGGAATGGTGCCCTGGATCATCATGGCGCCGGAGATATTGGCCAGCGCCAGCCGGTGTTTGCCCTGCCGCACCCAGATAAGCACGTTCATCAGCTCGGGCATTTCGGTGGCCACCGGGCTCAGCAGCAGGGCCGCCTGCACCGGAGAGAGACCGAACAGCTCGCCCATGTTCTCCAGCTGGTGAACGAACAGCTGGGCCGCCAGCGCCACCACACCGAGCGCCACCAGGGTTTGCAGCAGCACCTTGCCGAGCGCCGGGATCCTGGCGTGCGGATCCAGCTTGAGGGGGGAGGGCAATTCCGCATCGTGGCTGTCGGTCTGTTTCAGCTCACGTCGCACATAGAGGAGGTACATCAGCACGAACAGGGGGGCCAGCCAGGTTTTACCGGTGAAGGCCACCATGCCAAGCAGCACGGCCAACAGGAAGATGCCGGCAAACCAGGCCTGATCGCGGCCTATCTCCCGCTGCACCTCGCCATTGATGGCTCTGTGCTCCCGGCTCATGCACAGCAGCAGGGTCACGCCGACGGCAGCATAGCCAAGGGTGGAGAGCACCAGGGGACCGCCGAGGGCCGCACCTATGCCTATCTGCTGCTGGGCGGGGGCATCCCCCATCAGCAGGGCGGTCAGGGTGACGATGCATTCGGGCAGGGCCGTGCCGAGGGCGGCCAGCAGAGAACCGGTGGCGCTTTGGGACAGTTTGAAATGATGGCCGGTCCATTCGATGCCGTTGACGAAGTATCCGCAGGCCAGATAGATGGTGACGGCAGAGATCAGAAATAACAGCAAGGTTATCAGCATGATGAGTAACCGCCAGGCGAGCAGAACAACCGATGGACCCGATACGGCTCGCCCGGCTGGCGTGCATATCGAGGCCAAAGGTCTTGCAGGACGATAGGTGCTATCGCCGCCCATGCCATGGATCTGCGGATCCAAGAGTGTTGACATGGGCCCTGCCCGGATTTCGGGCGGGTTGCTACTCCCCAGTGACAGTGCGGGCTTTTTACCAAGTGGCTCGGTGAGTCGCAAGGCCAACAGGAGATGATCCGCGCGACAAGTTGTAAAAGGATGTGACAACCCCCTCGACTCTCCCGTCCGGGATCCTGATCTTTTTACGGGGATCCTTGTGCTGGCACAGCGATTGCTACGAGTTGGCTACTGTCCACATTGACTTGGGAAGGGTGAACGATGAAACGGTGGATCCAACATTTTTACCAGCTTAATCGCCTCAACTGGCTGATGGTCTGGCTGCTGCTTTGCTGCAGCATCATCCTGCTGTTTCCGGCCGGATTGATGAAAGGTGCCGTGAGCCAGTGGGCCACGGCTCATGCGGCCTGGCTTGGGGTCGGCATGTTGATCGCCATCTCCTATTTCTGCAGTCAGGGCTTCCTGATCGCCTGGGAGTGGGCCTGTGACGAGTGGCAGTCCCGCCGCCAGCAGGATCAACTGGCCCAGATGATTGGCTTCCTCGACTTCAACGAGAAGGCGGTGCTGCGGGAGTTCGTACTGCAACGGAAAAGCGTCATAAACCTGCCGATCACCGAACCCGCCGTCAAAAACCTGATGGATGCCGGCGTGCTCACCTACGCCTACGGCAAGCCGACGCGAGAGAAGGAGGACGAGAACCAGATCCGCGCCCTGATGATCGCCCTGCCAGCGCGCCCTCTGCTGACCTACAAGGTTCTGGGGCTGTCGCGGGGCAAGATGAGCGACGAGCAGGTGGAGCAGATCATGAATGCCAGGCCCAAATTCGCGCAGAAAAGCCTCCAGCGCTGACCTTTCCCCCCATGAAAGAAAAGAGCCGGACATCTGTTCCGGCTCTTTGCTGTCTGGCGTTGCTTATTCGGTTCTG
Source organism: Aeromonas sp. ASNIH8 (assembly GCF_002919855.1). NCBI lineage: Bacteria > Pseudomonadati > Pseudomonadota > Gammaproteobacteria > Aeromonadales > Aeromonadaceae > Aeromonas > Aeromonas sp. ASNIH8. The sequence continues at coordinate 40,258 of NZ_PQLN01000035.1, forward strand.
GCCTTGAGGTAGCCGGCGTAGTCGGGCACCTGGACGCTGAATGCCTGCTGCATGTGCGGGCTGTCCATGATGAAGTCCGCCGTCGCCTCGTTGGTGGCGACCGGGATGTTCCAGACGGCCGCGAGGCGCAGCAGGGCCTTGACGTCAGGATCGTGGGCGGCGGGATTGAGGGGATCCCAGAAGAAGATCATCACGTCTATCTTCCCTTCGGCGATGAGGGCGCCGAGCTGTTGATCCCCTCCCATGGGGCCGGAGAAGAGGCAGGTAATGGGCAGCTGCGCCTTCTTGCCGAGCAGGGTGCCCGTGGTGCCGGTCGCATAGAGATGGTGGAGCTTGAGCTCCTCCTTGCGGCGCAGCACCCAGTTCAGCAGAGGGGCTTTCATGTTGTCGTGAGCCACCAGGGCAACCCGTTTGTGGGGCGCCATCTCGCGTGCAATCAGTTCCATGGAGGTCATCCGTAGCAAAATGATGGGAATGGGGTCGTATCCTAATCGAAAGCGGCGCCTGCCGCTGCCCCATGCATCGTAACTGTGATCCCGGAGGCGGTTCAATCCGGCGCCTGCCACCCTGGCAGCCTCTGGCCTGCCTTGTCAGCAGCCAGGTTGGCTACCGTATCGTAGGGCAAGATCTCTGCCGCTGGTGCCATGAAAAAACCCGCCTGGGCGGGTTGGGATTGTCTCTTGATGTCATCGCGATTCAGGATGACTCGGCATGGAGCTGGGATTGCTGGTAGTTTTCCAGACCGATACGAGCGATGAGATCGAGCTGGGTTTCCAGCCAGTCCACATGCTCCTCTTCATCTTCCAGGATCCCCTGAAACAGGTCGCGGCTGACGTAGTCCTGCACGGACTCGGCATAGGTGATGGCGACTTTCAGGTCGGGGATGGCGTCCATCTCCAAAGACAAGTCACAGCGCAGCATCTCTTCCACCGTCTCACCGATGCGCAGCTTGCCCAGATCCTGCAAGTTGGGCAGCCCTTCCAGAAACAGCACCCGCTTGACCAGCTCGTCGGCATGTTTCATCTCATCGATGGATTCGTGATACTCCTTGTGCCCCAGCCCTTTGAGGCCCCAGTCATCATAGATGCGGGCATGCAGGAAGTATTGGTTGATGGCAACCAGCTCATTGGCCAGCACCTTGTTGAGGTGGGCAATGATTTTGGGATCTCCTTTCATCGACATTACTCCTCGTGTTCGAGCCTAGGCAACGATCACTAGAGCTTAGTCCAGAAACATGACCATAACGTGATGGGGAAAGTCGTCCCCTGGAGGGCAGAAGGAGAGATGAAGACGAGAAGTCGGCGGTTTTACGCCACTTCGTAATAGAGCGGTGCCTGCTCTGACCTCATCTTGTCGATTTCGGTAGCGATGATCTCCATCGCCATGCGCACACATTTACCACATTGGGCACCGACTTCCAGCGACTGTTTCAACTGTCTGAATTCAGTCTTGCCTGCCTGTACCGCCTTGCGGATCTGGTTATCTGTGATGCCGCGGCACAAACCTGTCTCTTGATCAGATCTTGATCCCCTGTGCCATCAAATCCTTGGCGGCAAGAAAGCCATCCAGTTTACTTTGCAGGGCTTCCCAGCCTTCCCAGAGGGCGCCCCAGCTGGCAATTCCGGTTCGC
>NZ_PQLN01000036.1:0-41080 GCF_002919855.1 Aeromonas sp. ASNIH8
GGTTGTCATAGAGATCCCCCCACCCCTGCAGGCCGTCTACCGCCAACCCCTCGATGAGCTGCTCGCTCTCGAGCGAAAGCCACTGATCCTGCTGCGCTCTGTCGTGATGGATGTGGTAGGCCAGCTCGAAGAGTTCGGGATCTTGCAGCAGGGTGCGCACCAGTGACTTGGGGGCGCGAACCCAGAACAGGTCCACCGGCTTGCTGCGCTGGGCCAGGGTCGCCTCCAGCTGCTGGCCCCGGGAGAGCAGTACCCGGGCCTCCTCGTCGCGCCCGTTCTGGCTCAGCCGGTTGTAACCATAGACCTGACTGTTCCAGGCCAGGCTCTTCACCCCGTTGGCCTCGCGGCGGATGGCCCGCAGCAGGTGGCGCAGGGCATTGGCATCCGCAACGGGATGGGCGGGATCCGGCAGGTCCGCCAGGAGGGCGTCAAGCCGGGTGAGGGCGCGGGCAGCCTCCTGGAAGGCGGCCTCGATGGCAGGATCGTCGGGGGCGGCATAGATGTGATCATCTCGCCAAACGGGTGGTTTCATGGTTGTCCTTGTCTGTTTGCGTCCATATCGGGTCACCCCGCCTCTGCGGGCGGGTGAAACCGGATAGTACGAAGGGGGCCAGGCACTTGCCTAGCCCCCATTCGAGGCAACCAGCAGAAGAGCGCCCCCGGGTGCGACGGCCCCTGTCGGCCCTCCCCCGACAAGCGATCTATTTGGCGGGCTGAAGCTTGCTCACCAGGGTCATGGCCAGCACCAGCACCAGCCCTGCCACCACGCCTGCCAGAGCGCTCAGCAGGGTGGGCGTCACCACGGCCAGTACCCCGCCGACCCCGGGCAGGGCGGCCACCGTGCCCGCCGTCCCTTCGATAAGGTGATGGAGGAAGGACCAGCCATGGACCAGAATGCCGCCGCCGACCATGAACATGGCGATGGTGCCCACCAGGGCAAGCAGGTGCATCAGGCGGGGCGCCGTCACCAGCAGCCCCTGCCCCACCGCCCGGCGCACAGCGCCGCCATCGGGCTTTTGCAGCAGGTGCAGACCGATGTCGTCGAGCTTGACGATGAGCCCCACCAGGCCATAGACCCCGACGGTCATCAGCAGGGCGATGCCCGCTACCACGGCGATCTGCAGGCCCAGGCTCGACCCCTGCACGGTTCCGAGGGCGATGACGATGATCTCCGCCGAGAGGATGAAATCGGTGCGAATGGCCCCCTTCACCTTCTGGCGCTCATAGGCCGCCAGATCCTCGGGCACCGGCGCCGCCTGATGCACCTCCTCCTCGTGGGGCAGGAACTTGTGGACCAGCTTCTCCGCCCCCTCGAAACAGAGGTAGGCCCCCCCCAGCATCAGGAGCGGGGTGATGAGCCAGGGGATAAGAGCACTGATGGCGATGGCGGCAGGCACCAGGATGAGCTTGTTGCGAAACGACCCCTTGGCCACCGCCCACACCACCGGCAGCTCACGCTCGGCCCGCACCCCGGAGACTTGCTCTGCATTGAGGGCGAGATCGTCCCCCAGCACCCCGGCCGTCTTCTTCGCCGCCACCTTGGTCATCAGGGCGACATCATCGAGCACGCTGGCAATATCATCGAGCAGGGTCAACAAACTGGCTCCGGCCATATCTGGCATTCCTTCTATTGAGTGGGACACATCCGGGCTGCCCCGGTCAGGGTGATGAGGGGGTCAGGGGACCACGGGCCCATCCGGGGATCACCCTTTGGGGCAAAAGATGGCACAGTGTAACGGGAAGCCGCCACGGCGGCAGCCCCCCATGGCAGATCCCCTGCTCCGTTTTCACCTCACGGCCACCGGCCCAAGGAGTTCCCATGCAACCCTGGCAACCTCTGCTCGATTTCTGGTTTGGCGATGACGCAGACGACGCTCCCCGTGCCGCCCGTCAGGCCCCCCTCTGGTGGGGCAAGAGCAGCGAGACCGATGTCCTGCTGGCCTCACGCTTCGGCGAACTGGCGGCCCGTGCCGCAGCGGGCGAGCTCGCCCGTTGGGAGGACGATCCCGCAGGGCGCCTGGCCCTCATCCTGCTGCTGGACCAGCTGCCGCGAAACCTTCACCGCCACACCCCCGCCGCCTTCGCCCAGGACGACAAGGCCAGGGCGCTGTGCCTCAAGGGGCTCACCCTCGGGGTCGACAAGGGGCTCTCGCCGCTGGCCCGGGTCTTCTTCTATCTGCCCCTCGAGCACGCGGAGTCCAAAGAGCAGCAGGCCAGAAGCGTCGCCCTGTTCGAGGCCCTGGCCGACGAGCAGGCCACAGACCCGGCCCGGACCACCTTCGAAGGCTTTGCCGACTTTGCCCGCCGCCACCAGGTGATCGTCGATCGCTTTGGCCGCTTCCCCCACCGCAACGCCATCCTGGGCAGGGCGAGCACGGAGGAAGAGGCCGCCTTCCTGCAACAGCCCGGTTCGGGGTTCTGACATAAAAAAATCCCCGCCATGGGCATGGCGGGGAGAGAACAACCGATCCGCACCTCACTGGATGCGATAGCGGGAGATCTGCTGGTGGATATTCTCCGTGGTCACGTTCAGCTCCTCTGCGGCGGCGGAGGTCTCCTCCGCCGTGCTGCTGGTCTGCTGCACCACCTGGGCTATCTGCTCGACCTGGAGGGCGATGGATTCCGCCGCCGAGGTCTGCTCGCGGATGGCCAGGGTGATCTCGCCGACCTGATCCATGACGCGATGGGAGGCCTGGCGGATCTGGGTGATGATGGCCCCGCTTTCCGTCGCCATGGCCACCCCTTGCGCCACCTTCTCCTCCACCAGGACCATTCTGGCCACCGTGGCCTCGGACCCTTGCTGGATAGCCTCCACCGTCCTTGAGATCTCCTGGGTCGACTGGGCCGTCCGCTCCGCCAGCTTGCGCACCTCGTCGGCGACCACCGCAAAGCCGCGTCCCTGCTCACCGGCCCGCGCCGCCTCGATGGCGGCGTTGAGCGCCAGCAGGTTGGTCTGCCCCGCCACATCGTTGATGACGTTCACCACCCCACCGATGCGGGAGATCCCCTCCCCCAGCGCCGTCACATCGCGGGAGGCCTGACGAATGGCGTCGGCGATGTCGTTGATGGCGAGCACAGTGCGCTCTATGGTGGCCCCGCCGTCACTGGCGAGCTTGCCGGATTCATTGGTGATGCGGCTGGTCTCCTGGGTGCGCTGGGAGATGTCCGTGATGCTCACGCTCATCTCCTCCACCCCGGCGGCGATAAGGCTGGTGGCGTCATTGGCCTGACTCGCCGACTCCGCCATGTGCTGGGCCGCCTGGGAGAGGGACTCTGCCGTGCTCTTGATCTGCAGGCTGCCCACTGAGAACTCGGTGAAGGTCTGCTGCAAGGTGTCCAGCAGGCGGTTGACCGCCGTCAGCGTCTGGCCGATCTCGTCCTGCTGGCTCACATTGGCCCGCAGGGTGAAGTTCAGGTCGCGCTGGATCTCGGACAGGGTCGCCATGGCCAGACGGAGGGGATTGGCGACCTGCCTGAACAGCCAGAGAAAGAGCACCAGCGTGAGGGCACCCGCGCCCACCGAGATGAACAACAGGGCCTGCATGCTGCTATCGGCATTCTGCTCGCCTCGCAGCTTGACGGCGTCACCTTGCTGGATGTTGAAGTGGACGTGCTTGTCGATGGCCTGGGAAAGCTGCTCAAACAAGGGGGCAAGCTCCTTGTCGATCGCCTCTCTGGCCTCCACATTCTTGTTCTCGCGGGACAGGCGCAGGACGTCTTCAGAGGCCTTGCCGTACTGGGCAACCAGGCGCCGATCATCGGCGACGAGCTGCCTGTCCTCCTCATTGGAGATCATCCCGCTTTCATACTGGCTCAGCAGGGCGTCCATCTTGGTGTGAAGGGATGCAATGCTCTGCTCTATCTGACTCATCTTGCCGTCGTCGGTGTTGAGCACGTGCGCCTGGATCAATGAATGCAGGGCGTAGAAGTCTGTTTGTATCTCCTTGATCGTGGAAATGCTGGGGACTGTGTTGTCTGTTACATAGCTGAGATCCGCATTGGCGGAGGAGAGTCTGCTGATACTGAACCAGCTGAGACACCCCAGGGCCAGCATGACCAGCAGGGCAATGAGTTGAAGCCGACGAGCGATATTCATGAGTGCTTACTCCATCCATAGACTCCCTGCCAGGGTAGCCGATGCGGGCCCCGAAAATAGCGCCTAAAACATGCATTTCATTACACTTTTCAACTTCTGCTCGGCCGCGTCACACCCGCCGCCCCAACCCGGCCTTCGGGACCGCCGCCCCCCTCTGGCAGAATGGAAAAAGGAAGGCATTCGCCTTCCTTTTTTGCCCGGGGCGGCCGCACTGGCCGCCCATGAGCCCCGTGACAGGGCGCTCGCCGGTCACGCCGCCTCGGCCAGCTCCTCCTCTTTTTTCTGGTAGGCCTGGGGGGAGAGCCCCAGCAGCTCCTGCACGGTGGAGGCCACCGTGATGGAGGAGAGCGTCCCCACCAGGATGCCGGCGAACAGGGTGAAGGAGAAGCCGTAGAGGGCGTCGCCGCCGAACAGGAGCAGGGCCCCCACGGTGAAGAGGGTGGTGCCCGAAGTGATCATGGTGCGGCTGAAGGTGGCCTTGATGGCCACGTCCGAGCACTCGTGGATCCCCATGCGGGTACGAGACCCCAGCAAGTCCCGCAACCGGTCCGAGATGACGATGCTGTCGTTGAGGGAGTAGCCTATCACCGCCATCAGGCCCGCGATGACGTTGAGGTCGAACTCGATGTCAAAGAGCGCGAGCAGCCCGATGGCCACCAGACCGTCGTGCAGTACCGACACCAGGATGCCGATGGCTTGGCGCCACTCGAAGCGCACCGCCAGGTAGGCGGAGATGGCGAGCGAGGCCACCAGCACCGCCAGCATCCCCTGCTGGAACAGCTCTGCGCCCACCTGGGGCCCGACGATGGTGGTGCGCAAGAGCTCCACCGGCAAGGCGAGTTGCTGCCCCAGCATGGTCGCCAGATCCTCCGCCGCCCAGGGCAGCGCGTGGGGGGGCAGCTTGATGAGCCACTCGCCGGGCACACCGGCGCCGTGCAGCTCCACCACCCCCGCCAGGGGCGCCGTCAGCAGAGCATTGAGCTCATGGGCCTCTTTCAGGGTCTGGATGCGAAACTCCAGCAGGATCCCGCCGGTGAAATCGAGCCCGAGGGCGAGCCCTTTTGTCGCAAGGATGGCCACGCAGGCCAGGGTCAGCAGCACGGAGGCCCACAGCCCGATATAGCGCCAGCGGGTCAGCCCCATGGCCAGGATCATTCTCAGCATTGTTCTTCCCTCGACGTCAGGTGGTTCAGGCTTCCCGGCAGGAAGCGGTCGGTGCGCAGGTCATGCAGACTCACGGGCGCGGCGTCATGGTGATGAAGTCGGTTCATGGTCATACCCTCAGCAGCTTGGCGCGGCTGTTGCCCCACAGGGGGTTGATGATGGCGCGGGTGCCCCAGATGCCGGTCACCATGCTGGAGATGAGCCCCAGGATCAGGGTGATGGAGAAGCCCTGCAGCGGCCCGGAACCGATGGCATAGAGCACCACGGCGCAGATGAGGGTGGTGATGTTGGCATCGAAGATGGTGCGAAACGCCGAGCGATAACCAAAGTCGATGGCCTTGGCCAACGAACCCCCTTCCCGCAGCCGGTCCTTGATCCGCTCAAAAATCAGCACATGGGTATCCACCGCCATGCCGACGGTGAGCACCAGACCGGCGATCCCCGGCAGGGTCAGCACGGCCCCCGGCAATACCGCCAGCATGCCCACCTGCATCAGCAGGTTGGCAACCAGCGCCGTGATGGCGACCCAGCCGAACTTGCGATACCAGGCCATCATGAACAGCATCATGCCCGCCATGCCGAACGCCAGGGCGGTGAAGCCCGCCTCGATGTTCTGCAGACCCAGGGTCGGGCCTATGCTGCGCTCCTCCAGGATCTTCAGCGGCGCGGTGAGGGCCCCGGCCCGCAGCAGCATGGCAAGCTCCTGGGCCTCGGGCAGGCTGCCAATCCCGGTGATGCGGAACTGGTTGCCAAGGGCGGTCTGGATGGTGGCGACGTTGATCACCTCGCTTCGGGCGCGCAGCTTGCCTTCGGCGTTGGTCTTGTACTCGGTGAAGACGGTGGCCATGGGCTTGCCCACGTGCTGGCGGCTGAACTGGTTCATCTTGCTCCCCCCCAGGGTGTCGAGCACGATGTTGACCTGGGGCTGCCCCATCTCCCCCATGTTGGCGCGGGCATCGACGATGTGCTCGCCGCTCAGCACCGGCTGGCGGGCCAGCCCCACTGCCTGGCCGCTGCGATCCGCCATGAAGAAGCGGCTGTCGGCCTTGGCTTCATAGAAGGCCAGGGACGCGGTGGCGCCGATCACCTCTTTCGCCTGCTTGGGGTTGTGCACCCCCGGCAGCTCGATGCGGATGCCGTCCTGCCCCTGACGCACCACCGAGGCCTCGACGATGCCGAGCTCGTTGATCCGCTTTTTCAGGATCGACAGGTTCTGGGTCACGGCGTTGTTCACCAGCAGGGTGCGCTCGGCGTCGCTCAGCACCAGGGTCAGTGCATTGCCGGAGCGGCTCAGTGTCCACTGATCCTGGCGGGTACCGGCGCTCTCCTTGATGATGGAGAGCCAGGCCTCCTGCCCCGCCACGTCGGGCAGGGTGACGGCCACGCTCCCCTGGGCGATGCGCATCACGCTGGCGCCGCGCAGGTTGGCCTCGCGAAAACGGGTGCGCAGGGTATCCACCAGGTTCTTGGTCTGGTTGTCGATGACGAAATCCACGTCCACCCCGATCAGCAGCTGGGAGCCACCGCGCAGGTCCAGCCCGAGCTTGATGGGGTCGGCGCCGAGCCGGCTGATCCAGGCCGGGGCGTTGGAGTAGAACTCCAGGGTCAGGGCGGCGCTGTCCAGCCCCTGCTGCTCCAGCAACTGCTTGGCCAGTTGCTGCTCCCCCTGGCTGGCGAACACCAGCGCTATCCGGCCACCCTGGGCGATCTGCTTGAGGGGGTCGATGTGGTTCTCGGCCAGCAGGGTGCGCTGCGCGTCGCTCAGGCGCGACTGGCCGTGCAGACCGAGGGAGGGCTGCTCACCGAAGAAGGTGGGCAGGGAATAGAACGCGAACGTGACCAGCATCAGCAGCAACAGGGCGTACTGCCACAGGCTCATGCGGTTCAACACGGTATGACTCTTTTTTCTCATGAAATCGGCCTCTGTCAGGCGATGGCAAGGGGCGACACCGGGGTCGCGCCGTGCAAAAAAATGAAACAAGACAGCCTAGCCGTTCACTAAAAGTGAACAGCAACAGAGAGAAGATGAGGCAACAGGTGGCAAGCTGACCCCATCGGGATCAGGCGAGGAAGCTCTGGGCGAAGCGGTACTGCAGATGCCGGCGCTGCAGGCGGCGCCTGTGAATGCCGGCGAAGTGATCGCGAAAGCTCGTCCCCGGGTAGAAGAGGGCGGCATAGAACAGCAGGCCGCACAGCAGCAGCAGGATCGCCTGCTGGGACCAGCTCATCACCAGCTCGTAGACCACGCTGCCGGGCTGATGATCGCGGCTCAGGGAGTGCTCGAGGCGCAGCAGGTGATTCTGGTGGGAGCCGACAAACTTGACGATGCCATCGTCACTGCCGCTGACGCCGTGGGCCGCCGGGCTTGCGTCGGCAGGCGCCGCCCCCTCCGCCAGCGAGTGAGCCTGCTGGGCCGAGGGCTGGAACGCGGGTACCTTGACCCCCTCCACCGAGAGGGTAGAGAACAACAGTGCGAGGGTGATGAGCAGGGTCATCGCCGCCAGTTTCACGTTGTCGGTCAGGTTCAAAAGTTAATTCCCACACAATAGAAAGGGCAAGCTACCACAGCCTGCCCCACAAGAACAAGGGCGGCAGGCCCGGGGCCCGCCGCCCTTGTGTTGTCTCACCGCGTCCTCAGCGGCTGCGGGTCATGCCCTCGAAGTCCTCGGCATAGTCCTTGAGCAGGGTGTAGAGGTGGGCCCGCTGGGAGAGATCCATGGAGTGGCTGAGATCGCTCAGCCACTGGATGGTGCGCTGGCGGGACTGGTCCGTGTAGCCGGTGAAGCGGCCATCCATCAGGCCGTCCCCCTGCTGGAGCAAGCGGGTCAGCTCCTGGCCGAAATCCGGACTCTGGCGCTGTTTCATCAGCCGATCAAGCTCCTTGGTCCAGGCCTCCTGAAAGTCGAGCCAGGGGGCCATCATCTCGTATTGCCACTCGGCCCACTGCGTGATGAGAGGCTCTTGGGCCGGCTTCACCTTGCCAATCCAGAACACCAGGCGCTCGTTCATCTTCTCCCGAAAGCCCTTGATCATCTCGGCCTTCGACTGGGTGGCAAAATCGTGCTGACGCTCCTGCTGGCGCTTCACCCGATCGGCCATGAAGCGAGCCACCTGCTCGTCGGTCAGGGTCTTGGCGAGGCGCACCGTGCGGGGAATGGCGTTCTCCAGGGTGCGGGTCAGGCTCGCCTGGGTTCTGTCCAGATGCAGGGTCACCTGGGCCGGGCTCATGGGGCTGGCCACCGCCTTGGCCAGGGCATCGAGATCCCGGGCATAGATGGGCAGCTCATGCTGCCGGTGCCAGGCCATCAGCCCCTTCACCTCCTGGTCCAGCAGCTTCTTCTGGCTGCGGTCCAGGGAGAAGTAGTCGTCCAGTTGCCAGACGATGGCCGAGTCGAGCCAGTAGTAGATCACCCGGGTGGCGCAACCCGTCAGCAGCAGGCAGAGCAGCAGCAGGCTCCAGCTACGCGGTTGACGCCATGAGAATGTGGTCACCATGCATGCCTCCCATTCATTGAATACACGCGTCGCGCGGGCCGTTGCCGGGCATCACTCCAGGCGCTGGCGGTTGATGTCGATCAGGGCCTGATACTCGGGCCCGGGTTGCTGTTCGGCCATCAGCAGCGCCCACAGCAGGCCGATGTAATCGACCCAGGGCAGGAAGGCGTCGGCCTGGAATCCCCGGGGCCCCAGCCCCGTCGGTGCCCCGTCCATGGCTTCAAGATAGCAGCTCTCCAACTGGCACCGCTGCTCTTCGCTCCAGCCGTGGGTGCGCTGAATGCTGGCGACCTCGAACCCTGGATGGCCGGCGGCGCCGTACTCCCAGTCGATGACCCAGGGCCGCGACCCCAACAAGTTAGCCGGATTGAGATCGTGATGGCAAGGGAGCCAGCAGTCGTCCGGCTCCCGGCTCGCGAGCAGGGCCCGCTCCAGGGCGGGCAGCCAGGGAGGGATATGGGCCAGACGCTGCCGATACCCGCCGCTGTGGGCCCGCACCGCCATCACCACGGTCGGCACCGGCAGGCGGTGCAGCCGCACCAGCACATCCGCCATCAGGCGGGGCTGCGCGGCGAGAGGCGGCGCCTGCTCGGCCCAGTTGGGTTCGTCGCACCACGCCAGCAGCATCAGGCCGGTGGCGGGATCGCCGTGATGACAGGGCAACGCCAGCCCCTGCCCCACCGCCCCCTGGTAGAGCTGCCACTCGGTGGCCCGGTCGATGCCAAGGCGCACCGGATCCGGATGACCGCGGCGCAGGAAGGCCTGCTCGCCAGTGGGGAGACAGAGCCGGTAGTTGCCGTTGGTCAGGCCCTGGCCCAGCGGCTCAAGGCGCCCCTGATCCCAGGGCGCCGGCAGGCTGGCGAGGAGCGCCAGCTCCGCCAGATCCCCCTGCCCCCGCGGGTCCTCACCAGCCAAAGGTGGACTTCTTGGCCTGTTTGCGGATCTCTTTCTGATCGGCCCACAGCAGTTCGCCGTTCTCCACATCCATCAGGTTCATGGTCATCTGGTAGTAGACGTCCTTCACCTTGCCGTTGTCCTTGACGATGCTGGCGAGGTTGCCATAGACCATGTAGCGGGCACCGGTCTGCTTGCCGAGCCGCACCATGGTGGCGGGATCCACCATGCCGCTGCCCTGCTGGTATTCGAGCTGCTGCTTGACCGCCGCCACCTTGCTCATGTCCACGAAGCGGAACTTGCCCGAGCGCAGCAGCTTGGTGCGGATAGTGTCGGTGATGGCCTCGGTGTCGATGTGCTCCGAGGTCTTGTTGCGGATGGAGTCCATGAACATCACCGGGCGGCCCCCGGCGGTGATCTCGCTGGTGGCCGGGGACGCCAGCATGGAATCCGCCATCTTGTCGGCGATGGCCTGCAAGTCGGAGGAGCCGTAATCGACGGTCACCGTCTCGGTCTCGGTGGGATCGCCATAGCTGACGGTGGTGCTGGAGCAGCCGCCCAGCAGCAGGGCGCCGGTCAGGATCAGCAGGGCATGATTCATTTTCATCAGTAGGATTCCTCCATCACTTCGCGAACGTAAATCCGGTAACCCCGGGCGGCCGGGCTCGGCGCCAGGGCGGACAGGGTGCGGGTCTGGTAGCCATGCAACTTGAGGGGGGTCCAGCCGCGGCCATCGCTGGCCACCTCCTGCCCCGCGTCGTCATACCAGTAGAAGAGATATTGCAGCCTGTTGTCACCACGCTGGGTGCTGGCCGCCGCCACGTTGACCTGCAACAGGCCGTTCTGCTGGCGCCGGCTGAGTTCGGTCAGGGTGACGTTGACGTTTTGATGCTGCTCGGCCACCGCCGCCGCACCGGCCGCGCCATAGAGCGCCACGCCGGAAGTATTGGTGGCACAGCCCGCCAGCAGCAGAACCAGGCCCAGGGCCAACCCTTGTGCTTTCATCTTGCTCTCCTTGCCGGTGGCCGTCGGCCCGACCGGTCATTCATCTGAGTTGCCATATCCGGTTCCCCCTAGAGGGGCATCACCCGGGTCGTGAGCCCGCTCCCCAGGCGCTGTACCCACACCAGGGTGGTGCGCCCGGCGTGGACGCTGAGTGGCAGGGTACGCATGGCGCTGCCCGCCCCCAGGGTCAGGGTGACGTTCCCGGCCGGGACCATCCCCTGCCAGCTCGAGGCCTTGGCGGGCAGCGTCAGCCAGCTGCGGGTATCCGCCCGCTCCGAGAGGGTGTTGAAGATCCCCACCAGGATGTTGCCCACATCCCCCCCCTCCTTGGCGGCGGTGCGCCGCACCTGCTCCTTGGCCACCAGCCGCAGGGACTGCCGGGTCAGCATGCCAGGCAGCCGCTCCTGCAGATCCTTGGCCGCCAACGCCTCCAGCCTCACCAGCTCGCTGGTCTGCGCCACCCCCTTGCCCACCGACAGGGTGAGCGGGGCGCCGTCGCTGGCCCGATTGTCGTAATAGGGCACCGCCACGGTAAAGGTACGAAAATCGCCGCTGGAGGTGGAGATGGGCAGCGGTAGGAAGAGCTCACGGCGCGCCGGGATGAGGCCATCTTCAAACAGCACCACCAGCTGGCCCTGATCCTTGGCCAAGGGCGGCGCCTTGCGGCCCATCCGTTGCTCGGTCTCCTTGAGCTCCTCGGGAGAGCCGCGAAGCCGGGCCAGGCGCAGCAAGGCATCCTGCAGGCTCTGGTTGTCCGGCGCTATCTGGTAGCCGCGCTGGTAATCGACCCAGGCATCGTTGAGATCCCCGGCCGCCTCGTAGAGCACGCCGGAGAAATAGAAGGTGTAGGCGTTCTGGAAACCGTTTTTCACCTGGCCTATCAGGCGATCGAGCTCGGGGGCGCCGCGCGACATCAGCTGGCGCATCTCCCCGGCTTCGTCCTCCTGCTCCCCCTCCTGCGCGGCCTTGCGCACCTCGTCGGCCCGCCGTTTAAGGGCCTGCTCCTGCACCTGGTTGGCACGGCGCACCTCTACCAGGGCGCCGTCGGCATCCCCGCGCTGCAAGTAGTTGAGCGCCAGATAGTGGTGCAGCATGGTGCGCTCGTAATCGGGCGCCTGGTAAGCCAGGGTCTGATCGTTGGTGAGCAGGCTGCCCGCCTGGGCCAGTCCCTGGCTCAGGCGGTACTCGGCCTGATTGTCTTCCCACGCAAGCCGGCTGTCGGCGGTGGCAAAGGCCTGCTTGCTGGGGCCGTCCTGACCCGCCAGCCAGGCGATGCGCCCCTTCTCCAGCTGGTCGAGCACGAAGGTGTCGTCCCCCGGGGTCGATTCGCGCACCTCGGGCAGGGCTTCGGCGGCATGGCCCAGCAGCAGCTGGTTGCGCAGAGGCACCATCTGATCCGAGTAGGAGACGAACATGTCTTTCCACTGGGAGGCACAGCCTCCCAGCAGCAGACCGGCCAACAGCAGGCCGGTCGACGGGACGAGGCGCATCACAGGCTCAGCAGGGGTCCCAGGGGCTCGCCACCGACCAGGTGCAGGTGGATGTGATAGACCTCCTGCCCGCCGTGGCGGTTGCAGTTCATGATGAGGCGGTAGCCGTCCTCGGCGATGCCCGCGTCGCTGGCGAGCTTGCGGGCCACGGTGAACATCCGGCCCAGCGCCAGCTCGTGATCCGGCTCCACATCGTTGACGGTGGGGATGAGCACGTTGGGAATGATCAGGATATGGGTCTTAGCCTTGGGCTGGATGTCGCGAAACGCGGTCACCAGATCGTCTTGATAAAGGATGTCGGCGGGGATCTCCTTGCGGATGATTTTGCTGAAAATGGTTTCTTGCGCCATGGGTAACTCCTTTATAGGAAAAAGAAAATTCAATACAAAGCTCAAGCGGCTCCCAAACAGGCCGCCGCAACGCGCCAAGTGTGACACAAGCCGACATTTGGCACAGCCGTTGTCCCAATCGCTTCAGTTATTGTGAAGAATACCGATAGCGAGGAGACGTCCCGCGAACCACAACGGCATCCCCTTCGGGGCATGCAGGGTATCAAAGGGACGGGGTACTCAGGCAAGGGACTTTTGCACAGACAGCGGGACAATAATGAAACAAACAATGTCAGACCTCTCGATCCTACAGAGAGTCTATCTGGGCTTTGCCATCCTGGTCGCCGTCATGGTCGCCAGTGCGGTACTGACCTTTCGCGGCCAGAGCGAACTCAGCGGCGCCCTGGATCAGGTGACCCAGGAGTCCATGCCGCTGGTACTCGCCAGCAGCCAGACCCAGATAAGCCTGCTCAGCGCCAACAAATGGCTCACCGACGTGCTGACCGAGCAGGATCTCAAGCAACTGCCGGCGGAAGTGGCCGAGTTGCAACAGGCCAAGGGCCAGGTCGACAAGATGGTCGCCAGCCTCAAGCAGCAGGTGGCGGTGCATCCCCAATTGCAGGCGGACATGACAGTCCTCGTCAAGCTGGTGGATGACTACCTGCAACTGACCCAGACCCTGCCCGGCGAACACGAGGCCCTGCTCACCCGGCTGCACAAGGTCAATCAGGCCAAGGGCCAGTTCCAGGTCAGCCTGCCCCAGTTCAAGAAGAACCTGGGGGACATGATGGTCACCATCGACGACAGCTTCATCAAGATGCTCTCCGAGACCCTGACCACCAAGCTATCCGCCATCGAGCTCTCCACCATGGATGCCCTCAACCAGAGCATCCCCGCCCCCATCGAGGCGGCGCTCAAGCGCAACAAGATGCAGATCGAGGGCTTCAACAGCACCATCAAGGATCTCCAGGGGGAGCTCAAGGACTTCGACAACAACATGGGCCACTACGTCCATGGCTTCGTGCGCGACACCACGGGCAATGACGGCGTGCTCTCCCAATACCTGGCCCTGATGAAGCAGCAGCAGGCCATGCGCGAGCAGAGCAAGCAGGCTAGCCAGCTCATCCTCAGCATCCAGAACAAGCTGGAGGGGATCACCGCCCAGAGCCAGCAGCTGATGAACGCCAGCATCCAGGCCTCCGATCGGGTGCAGACCCAGAGTACCCTGACCCAGGGGATCAGCATCGCCATCGCCATCTTCGTCGCCATCCTGGTGGCCTTCACCCTGGGCAAGGCCATCCGCCGCCCCCTGAAAGAGCTGCTGCGGGTGCTGACCGAGGTGACCCAGGGTGACATGACCCAGCGCGTCGGCTTCAAGAGCCAGAACGAATTCGGCCAGCTCGCCAGCCAGATCAACCTGCTGATCCACCAGATGGGGGATGTGCTCAAGCAGCTCTCCCAGGCGTCGACCCAGCTCAACAGCGCCGCCCACGACAACCGCCACACCACCGAATCGGTGCGGGCGGATCTGGAGAAACAGCGTCAGGAGACCGCCTCGGTCGCCGCCGCCATGACCCAGATGGAGGCCTCGGTGCGGGAGGTGGCCCAGGCCGCCAACCAGACCCTGGAGCGGGTGCAGGATGTGGAGAAGGCCTCCGAGATGGGGCGCAAGGTGATGGCAGGCAACATCACCACCACCCATCAGCTCGCGGGCAAGCTGCAGCAGACCGGCAAGGTGATTGGCGACGTGAGCGCCATGAGCGGCCAGATTGGCAACATCCTCGACGTCATCCGCGGTATCGCCGAGCAGACCAACCTGCTGGCCCTCAACGCCGCCATTGAGGCGGCCCGCGCCGGCGAGCAGGGACGCGGGTTTGCGGTGGTGGCCGACGAGGTGCGCAACCTGGCTGGCCGCACCGCCCAGTCCACCAGCGAAATCCAGACCATGATCGAGAACCTGCAGCAAGGCGTCGCCCGGGCAGTCAACGTGATGCAGGAGTGCTCCCGCGAGATGGACAGCTGCGTGGATCAGAGCTCCCAGGCCAACAACGCCATGGAAGAGGTACAGGGCATCGTGGTGCTCATCAGCGACATGTCGAGCCAGATAGCCTCCGCCGCCGAGCAGCAGCAGGCCACCAGCGCCGACATCGCCACCAACCTCAACCGCATCTCCGACATCTCGGATCTCAACTATCAGGGCATAGAGCGGGTCGCCGAGACCAGCCAGCAGCTCGACTCCCTTGCCGAGCAGCAGGAGGGGCTGGTCCAGCGCTTCCGCCTCAGTGCCTGATGGCCACGACCCGATACGACAAGGCCCCGCATTGGCGGGGCCTTTTCATGGCAGCGAAGAACCTGGCTCAGGCGTAGGCGATGGCGCCCTTGCCGACCCCTTCATAGGCGACAATCTTGACGAACTTGTCCCCTACCTGCTTCTTCACCTCGCGGGCGATGTAATGGGCCAGCAGCTCGATGGTGGTATCGGTGTCGATCATCTCCACCTCCGCCGCCGGCATGGCGAGCTGGAACAACCCCTGGGGCGCCACATACTTGAAGCCGATGTAGTGAGCGTCCCCTTCTTTCAGTGACGCCTCGGCCCGCTCGCTCAGCGCCAGTTCTGACAGGGCCACCCTGTCCTCTTCCGTGCCCAGGTAGATATCGGCCCAGCGCTCGGCCCAGTTCAACTCCAGCTCCTCATCCCGCTCACCATCCACCAGGATCTCGATGGGGGAGCGGTGACCATGGGCGATGCGCTGGCAGTTGCCGTCGTGCTTCTTGAGGCCGTGGCTGTAGTGGTAGAAGGCCCCCTCGATGCGCTCCGAGCGCAACGTCAGGGTCAGGTCCTTGATATTGCCCGGCAGCCGCTTGGCCAGTACCCCCAGCAGATAGCGGGTCACCGACTCTTTATCCACCTGGGGCGCGGGAATGAAGGCGAAGCCCTGGCTCGGACAGCGCAGGTGGATGGCGCGACCCGGACGCAGCAGATCTACGGTGCTCTCGTCGTTCTCCAGCGCGTGGACATGGACCAGAGGACATTCCGTCGGCACCAGCAGCTTGTGATCCACCTCTTCATCGATGATCGACTTGATGAGCTTCTTCACCCGACCGAAGTCCAGCAGCATGCTCATCTCGTTGAGCTCACCGCTCATCTCGATGTCCACCAGCCAGCTCTCGCCCACCATGCCGCGGCGCTCGCATAAATAGCTGGAATCGATCACAGTCAAATCTCTAACAAATAACTTCATTACTCAGGCCTTGCTACAGAGAAAGTGCAGTTTGCGATATTATGACCCCGGATTATCGGCAAAGGAACTGGAACCCCCCATGAACAAATTGCTTATCAAGAATGCCACCCTGGTCAACGAAGGCCGCATCTATGCCTCCGACGTCCTGATCGAGGGTGAGCGGATCGCCCGCGTCGCCCCGGACATCAGTGCCCCCGATGCCGTGGTGATCGATGCAACGGGCCGTCATCTCATCCCCGGGATGATCGATGACCAGGTCCACTTCCGGGAGCCCGGCCTGACCCACAAGGGAACCATCGCCAGTGAATCCCGGGCCGCCGTGGCCGGTGGCACCACCAGCTTCATGGAAATGCCCAACGTCAACCCCCAGACCACCACCATCGAAGCCCTCGAAGCCAAATACCAGATCGCCGCCAACTCCGCCGCCGCCAACTACAGCTTCTACCTGGGTGCCACCAACGACAACCTGGAAGAGATCAAGAAACTCGATCCCAAGCAGTCCTGCGGCATCAAGATCTTCATGGGGGCCTCCACCGGCAACATGCTGGTGGACAACCAGGAGACCCTGGCAGCCATCTTCCGCGAGAGCCCGGTGATGATCGTCACCCACTGCGAGGACACCCCGTCCATCAAGGTGCTGGAAGACGAAGCTCGCGCCAAGTGGGGCGAAGACGTGCCCATGCGCGAGCACGGCCGCATCCGCAGCGCGGACGCCTGCTACAAATCCTCCAGCATGGCGGTCTCCCTGGCCAAGCAGTACGGCGCCAAGCTGCACGTGCTGCACCTGACCACGGCGAAAGAGCTCTCGCTCTTTACCGCCACCCCGGATCTGAAGGATCTCAAGGACAAGAACATCACCGCCGAAGTGTGCGTCCACCACCTCTTCTTCAACGAGGCGGACTACGACACCCTGGGCAGCCAGATCAAGTGCAACCCGGCGGTGAAGAGCGCAGCCGACCAGCACTCCCTGCTGGATGCGGTACGCAACGACGTGCTCGACATCATCGCCACCGACCACGCCCCCCACACCTGGGAAGAGAAGCAGAACAGCTACTTCAAGGCGCCGTCCGGCGTGCCCCTGGTGCAGCACTCCCTGCAGGCGCTGCTGGAGCTCTACCACAACGGAGTCTTCAGCCTGGAAACCATCGTCAAGAAGACCTCCCACGCGGTGGCCGAACGCTTCCAGGTGCAGGATCGCGGCTACATCCGGGAAGGCTACTTCGCCGACCTGGTGCTGCTGGATCTCGGCAAGCCCTACGTGGTCACCGACAGCAACCTGCTCTATCTGTGCGGCTGGTCCCCGTTCAACGGCTACCGCTTCCAGAGCACCATCGAGATGACCCTGGTGAACGGCCAGATTGCCTGGCAGAACGGCCAAGTCACCGACAAGGTATTGGGCAAGCGTCTCACCTTCAACCGCTGATCTGGATGATGACCGCTTCCAGCGCGCCCTGCTTGAGATGACCCTGGTCAACGGGCAAATAGCCTGGCAGCACGGTCAGGTCACCGGCAAGGTATTGAGCAAGCGCTTGACCTTCAACCGCTGATCTCGGCTTGAGAGCATCACGCCAAACGGCCGCCTCCGGGCGGCCGTTTTTCATACAAGACAGCGGTGAGGTGCCGACAAAATGCACCACTGGTCGCACTTTGATCCGAAGTTGCTCGCAAAGCAGGCAAACGATCTCGAACCTGGATTTCCCCTGTTGACAGGGTCGGGGCATCTCCATAAACTTCCTCCACCGTCAGCCGAGCTGACTCCGTCGGTGTGTAGCGCAGCCAGGTAGCGCATCTGCATGGGGTGTAGAGGGTCGGAGGTTCGAATCCTCTCACACCGACCAAATTCCCCGAGAAAGGCCTTGTCAGACGACAAGGCCTTTTCTTTTATGGTCTTCCGCCGCGATTGTCTCTCCAACCCCTTTGTGCTGTAGTAAAACCCCCTTTGCCAAGCGGCCCGCATCATGTTGCCTTCCCTTCGTACTTTCTGCACCCTTGCCCTCAGCGCCCTGCTGGTCGGCCAGCTCACGGGCTGCGCCACCGCCTATGACAGTAAAAAATCGTTCTGGAATGGCCAGACCGGTTTTTCACAGACCCAGCTTGGCCCGGCCCGCTGGCAACTGGAGTTTGTGGGCAACGATCTGGTGGACAGGGAAACGGCGCGCAAATACGTGCTCAAGCGGGCCGGTGAGGTGGCACTGGCAAAGGGATACCCCTGGATTCAGGTCGAGACGCTGACCCTGTCGCGGGATGCCGTCAGGGTCACCCCGACCCGCCCCCAATTCGGGTTCGACGAGTACGAGCCAGACACCTTCATGGACGACATGCAGGTGGAACATCGCACCTCGGCCCTGCTCGTCTTCACCCTGGAGGCCAGCCCCCGGGACGCGCAGAGCATGGAAGCTGTTTATCTCGCTAAAATTAAAATAAACAGCGATTAATACAAACAAATCACAAGATGCATATCAAATGCAGCTAACAACAGCACAAAACTCCGAAACAAGTCACTGGATTTCCCCTTCGCGATTAGGCATGCTCCAGCACACCGGCTGTCTGGATTCCACCGCCCGGATCACAAAAAAGGACTGAGGCGGCCCCTCGCCGCCTGCACAGGCATTGCACCTATCGAAACCGGAACTCCCCCATGAAAATGAACAAGTTGACCGTTGCCATCCTCATTGCGATGTTGCTTGGCATCGTGACCGGGCAGGGTTATCGCCTGCTCGCGCCCGCACAGGCCGCAGGCTTTGCCGATGACATCACCCTGCTGACCGACATCTTCCTGCGCCTCATCAAGATGATCATCGCCCCCCTGGTGTTCACCACGCTCGTGGTCGGCATCGCCAAGATGGGCGACACCCGCACCGTGGGCCGCATCGGCGTCAAGACCCTGGGCTGGTTCATGCTCGCCTCCCTGATGTCCCTGACCCTGGGGCTGGTCATGGTCCACCTGATGCAACCTGGGGTGGGGCTCTCCCTCTCCCTGCCCGATGACGGCGCCAGCTCCGGCGTGGTTGCCACTGCCATCTCCCTCAAGGATTTCGTGACCCACGCCATCCCGAAAAGCGTGGTCGAGGCGATGGCCACCAACGAGATCCTGCAGATCGTGGTCTTCTCCCTCTTCTTCGGGCTGGCCGCCGCCGCCCTGGGGGACGACGCCAAGCCCGTGGTCAAACTGATGGCCAGCGGCGCCGAGATCATGCTCAAGGTGACCGGCTACGTGATGAACTTCGCCCCGTTCGCGGTGTTTGGTGCCATCGCCGCCATGGTCGCCAAGGAGGGGCTCGGCATCCTCGCCACCTATGGCGCCTTCATGGCCCAGTTCTATCTGGCGCTCGGTTGCCTCTGGCTGCTGCTCATCGCCATGGGCAGCCTCTTCATCCGCCGCCGCATCCTGACCCTGCTCGCCCTCATCCGCGAGCCCATCCTGCTGGCCTTCTCCACCGCCAGCTCCGAGGCTGCCTACCCCAAGACCTTGGACAGGCTGGAGAAATTTGGCTGTGACAAGCGCATCGCCAGCTTCGTGCTCCCCATGGGCTACTCCTTCAACCTGGACGGCTCCATGATGTACTGCACCTTCGCGGTGATGTTCATCGCCCAGGCCTATGGCATCGAGCTCTCCACGGCCCAGCAGATCACCATGCTGCTGCTGCTGATGGTTACTTCCAAGGGAATGGCCGGGGTGCCCCGCGCCTCCCTGGTGGTGATTGCCGCCACCCTCAACCAGTTCCACATCCCGGAAGCGGGCATCCTGCTGCTGCTCGGTATCGACCACTTCCTCGACATGGGGCGCTCCGCCACCAACGTGCTGGGCAACGCCATCGCCGCGAGCGTGGTGGCCAAGAGCGAAGACAGCCTGGGGGAGACCGCCCCCCTCGGCGAGGTGGACACCGCCAAGGCGTGATCCCCTGACCCCCATGACAACGGCCCGCCTCTGCGGGCCGTTGTCATATGCCTGATGGGCACGCCGCGCCTCAACACCAGCGCCTGACCTGACGGCAGTAGTCGTCATAGGCATCGCCGAATTGCCGCCGCAGCGCCTGCTCCTCTGCCAGGATCTGGAAGCGGGTAAGCCAGCCCCAGAGCAGCAGCGGCCCGAGCCACACTGCCATGCCTCCCAGATAGCACGCCAGCGCCAGGGTCCAGCAGAGCAGCCCCAGGTACATGGGATTGCGGCTGATGCGATAGACGCCCCGAGTCACCAGTACCCGGCTGCTCTCCAGCCGCTGGGGGTGCACGGTGGTGCGCTGCTGCCAGAAATGCAGAAGCGCACCGCCTCCCAGCAGGGCTCCCGCCAGCCACAGCGTGGCGACCAGCACCAGCCACAGGGGCGCAGCCCTCCCCTCGCCCCGCCCCAGCCACATGGCGAGCACGATGACGACGAACAGCAGCAGCGGTGGAATCCGCAACGTCAGCTTCATATTTTCTTCCTGCAACACGTGCCACGATTGACGCCGTTGAGATACACTCGCAGCGTCGGCATCTGGATAAAAAGTGAAATATATCATTAGCATAGCAACATGCTATGACCAGCCATGCCGCAGCTCGCCTCAGCGATGAGCCCAGCCTCAACTCAAGACAATAAGAAAGGACTTGCCCCATGCACAAGAAAACACTGCTCGCGACCCTGATTTTTGGCCTGCTGGCCGGCCAGGCGGTCGCCGCCCCCTATCTGCCGCTCGCCGACGACCACCGCAACGGTCAGGAACAGACCGCCGCCAACGCCTGGCTGGAAGTGGATCTCGGCGCCTTCGAGCACAACATCCAGACCCTGAAAAATCGCCTCGGTGACAAGGGCCCGCAGATCTGCGCCATCATGAAGGCGGACGCCTACGGTCACGGCATCGACCTGCTGGTCCCCTCGGTGGTCAAGGCAGGCATCCCCTGCATCGGCATCGCCAGCAATGAAGAAGCACGTGTTGCCCGCGAGAAGGGCTTCGAAGGCCGCCTGATGCGGGTGCGTGCCGCCACCCCGGATGAAGTGGAGCAGGCCCTGCCCTACAAGCTGGAAGAGCTCATCGGCAGCCTGGAGAGCGCCAAGGGGATCGCCGGCATCGCCCAGCGCCATCACACCACCATCCCGGTGCACATCGGCCTGAACTCCGCCGGCATGAGCCGCAACGGCATCGATCTGCGCCAGGACGATGCCAAGGCCGATGCCCTGGCCATGCTCAAGCTCAAGGGGATCACCCCGGTCGGCATCATGACCCACTTCCCGGTGGAGGAGAAAGAGGACGTCAAGCTGGGGCTGGCCCAGTTCAAGCTGGACTACCAGTGGCTCATCGACGCCGGCAAGCTGGATCGCAGCAAGCTCACCATCCACGCCGCCAACTCCTTCGCCACCCTGGAAGTGCCGGAAGCCTACTTTGACATGGTGCGCCCGGGCGGTATCATCTATGGCGACACCATTCCCTCCTACACCGAGTACAAGAAGGTGATGGCGTTCAAGACCCAGGTCGCCTCCGTCAACCACTACCCGGCGGGCAACACCGTCGGCTATGACCGCACCTTCACCCTCAAGCGCGACTCCCTGCTGGCCAACCTGCCGATGGGCTACTCCGACGGCTACCGCCGCGCCATGAGCAACAAGGCCTATGTGCTGATCCATGGCCAGAAGGCCCCCGTCGTGGGCAAGACCTCCATGAACACCACCATGGTGGACGTCACCGACATCAAGGGGATCAAACCCGGTGACGAGGTGGTCCTGTTCGGACGCCAGGGTGATGCCGAAGTGAAACAATCTGATCTGGAGGAGTACAACGGTGCCCTCTTGGCGGACATGTACACCGTCTGGGGCTACACCAACCCCAAGAAGATCAAGCGCTAAGCAAATTGCTGACATGAAAAAGGGCTCCCTCGGGAGCCCTTTTTACTGCGCCGTTCATGCCGCCTTTTTGCGGGTCATCAGCAGACTCAGCCCCATGGAGGCCAGCAGGATCAGCGCCACCACGCCAAGGGCGATGCCGGTCGGTATCTTGAAGATATCGAGCAGCAGCATCTTGACCCCGATGAACATCAGGATCAGCGCCAGGCCGTATTTGAGCAGGGCGAAGCGATCGGCCACCCCGGCCAGCAGGAAGTACATGGCGCGCAGCCCCATGATGGCGAAGATGTTGGAGGTGAGCACGATGAAGGGATCCGTGGTCACCGCGAAGATGGCCGGGATACTGTCCACCGCGAAGATGAGGTCGCTCACCTCCACCAGCACCAGGATGAGCAGCAGCGGGGTCGCGTAGCGCACACCGTCACGCCAGACGAAGAACTTCTCCCCCTCCAGCGTCTCGGTCACCTTGAAGCGACGACGCATCCAGCCGAGCAGGGCATTGTTCTCGAGATCCGGCTCCTTGTCGGCCGCCCACAGCATCTTGGCACCGGTCAGCAGCAGGAAAGCCCCGAACAGGTAGAGGATCCAGTGGAACTGCTCGATAAGCCAGCTGCCGGCGAACACCATGCCGGCCCGCATCACGATGGCCCCCAGCACCCCGTAGAGCAGGACCCGACGCTGCAGCTCCGCCGGGATGGCGAAGTAGCCGAACAGCATCAGCCAGACGAAGACGTTGTCCACCGCCAGTGCCTTTTCGATGAGGTAGCCGGTGAGAAACTCCAGCCCCTTCTGGTTCGCGATCTCGCGCCCGGCACTGTGATCCAGCCAGAGCCAGATGGCCAGGTTGAACAGGAGCGCCACGCTGACCCAGATGAGAGACCAGATGCCCGCCTCTTTCAGCGACACCTTGTGCGCCTTGCCGCCACCGACAAAGCGGATATCAATCCACAACAGGACCAGCACTATGCTGAAGAAACCGGTCCACATCCACCATTCACCCATTTTCACTTCTCCCAAAACGACAAAACCCACGGCCGGGAGGCAGTGGGTTCGCGTTTGGAGCAGATACACCTTGCCTCTCGGCAAGGTCTCACTTACAGCCGATTGACATCGACTGCCCGGCTGCCGGGTGCACTGCAGGATATGGGTGCACCGTAATGACGACAAACCGGCGAGAAGTTACTCCCCTTGTGAGGCGGATAGTAGCAGCGACAACCGCTGGCGCCAAGAGAGGATTTGATGGGCAGGCAAAAAAGAGGGGCGCCACCCGGGCGCCCCTGTCACGCTCCCATCCTCAGAGCGGGTCCACCTTGAGACAGGAAACCGCGTGGTCGAAGTTGCCCTCGAGCTGGGGCCGGGTCTTGGCGCACTCCGGGCCTGCCACCGGGCAGCGGGTGCGGAATACGCAACCGGACGGCGGGTTCATGGGGGACGGCAGATCCCCTTCCAGGATCTGGATGGTCTTGCTGCGCTCCACGTCCGGATCCGGGATGGGCACTGCCGACATCAGCGCCTTGGTATAGGGGTGCAAGGGGTTCGCGAAGATCTCCTTGCCGGTGCCGAGTTCCACCGCGTTGCCCAGGTACATCACCAGCACCCGATCGGAGATGTGTTTGACCACGGAGAGGTCGTGGGCGATGAAGATGAGGGAGAGACCCATCTCCTTTTGCAGGGATTTCAGCAGGTTCACCACCTGAGCCTGGATGGAGACATCCAGCGCCGAGACCGGCTCGTCACAGATGATCATCTTGGGCTCGAGGATGAGCGCCCGGGCGATGCCGATGCGCTGGCACTGGCCGCCGGAGAACTCATGGGGGTAACGGTTCACCAGGTTCGGCAACAGACCCACCTTGGTCATCATGGCGCGCACCTTCTCCTTCACCTCTTCCCTTGCCAGGGTCGGGTAGAAGGTGATGAGGGGCTCGGCGATGATGTCCCCTATGGTCATGCGGGGGTTCAGGGAGGCCAGCGGGTCCTGGAAGATCATCTGGATCTCCTTGCGCTTCTCCCGCAGGGCGTTCTGCTCGAGTTTGGTCAAGTCCTGCCCAAGCCACACCACCTTGCCGTCGGTGGCCGGTACCAGGCCGATGAGGGCACGGGCGAAGGTGGATTTGCCGCAACCGGACTCCCCCACTACGCCCAGGGTCTCCCCTTCGTAGAGGCGCAGGGTCACTCCGTCCACCGCCTTCAGGGCGGAGGGCTTGGCCCAGGGCCAGGCCTTGTCACTCTTGATATGGAAGTGAACCTTGAGGTCAGACACTTCCAGCAGCAGTTTCTTGTCAGTACCCATTTAGTTCACTCCCTTGATCATGGCATCCGATACCCAGTGGCACGCCCGCTCCCGGCCGTCGTTGAACGGCGTCAGGATCGGAGACTGCTGGCCACAAATCTCGCTCACCCGGTGGCAACGCTCCTGGAAGGGGCAGCCGGTGGGCAAACGCAGCAGGTTGGGCGGATTGCCCGGGATGGTGGGCAGCTCTTCCCCTTCGGTGTCGAGGCGGGGAATGGCGCGCAGCAAGCCTTCGGTATAGGGGTGGCTCGGGCGATAGAAGATATCGTTGACCCGGCCGTACTCCATGGTCCGGCCTGCGTACATCACCAGCACCTTGTCGCAGATGCCGGCCACGACGCCAAGATCGTGGGTGATCATGATGATGGCGGTGTTGAACTCGCGCTTGAGCTCGTTCATCAGGGTCATGATCTGGGCTTGTACCGTCACGTCCAGCGCCGTGGTCGGCTCGTCGGCGATGAGCAGCTGCGGCCGGCACAGGAGCGCCATGGCGATCATCACCCGCTGGCGCATGCCGCCGGAGAACTCGTGGGGGTACATGTTCATCCGCTTGCGCGACTCGGGGATCTTCACCGCGTCCAGCATGCGCACCGACTCCTCGAAGGCGGCAGCCTTGGTCATCCCCTTGTGCAGCATCAGCACTTCCATCAGCTGATCCTTGACCTTCATGTAGGGGTTGAGCGACGTCATGGGGTCCTGGAAGATCATGGCGATCTTCTCGGAGCGGATCTTGTTGAGCTTGTGCTCCGGCAGATTCAGGATCTCGTCCCCCTGAAATTTGGCCGAGCCGGTGATGACACCGTTCTTGGCCAGCAGCCCCATGATGGCAAAGGCAGTCTGGGACTTGCCTGAGCCTGACTCCCCGACGATCCCCAAAGTTTCGCCAGCAGAAAGAGAAAAGTTGAGGTCGTTGACGGCCACCACATTGCCGTCCGGGGTCTTGAACTCGACCCGCAGATCTTTCACATCCAGTAATTTCATCTCAGTACTCCTTATCGCGCTGTCGTGATGGGGGCCTGCCCGTGGTGAACGCGGTGCGTTCCCTGAACGGGTCTGATGGCCCCTTGGCGTCTTGCCGGTCCCTGGGTATCAGCGATCCTTGGGATCCAGGGCATCACGCAGACCATCCCCGAGGAAGTTGAAGCAGAACAGGGTCACCACCATGAAACCGGCGGGGAACAGGAGTTGCCAGATGGCCACTTCCATCGACTTGGAGCCTTCATCCAGCAGGGCGCCCCAGCTGGTCATGGGCTCTTGCACGCCCAGACCCAGGAAGCTCAGGAAGGATTCGAACATGATCATCCCCGGCACCAGCAGGGTGGCGTAAACCGCAACTATGCCGAGCACGTTGGGCACGATATGACGGGTGATGATCTTCCACTTGGAGACGCCGCAGACGTGGGCCGCCTCGATGAACTCCTTGCTCTTGAGACTCAGGGTTTGGCCGCGCACGATCCGCGCCATGTCGAGCCAGCTCACCGCCCCGATGGCGAGGAAGATGAGGGCCAGATTGCGACCGAAGAAGGTCACCAGCATGATCACGAAGAACATGAAGGGGAAGGCGTTGAGGATCTCCAGCACCCGCATCATCAGGCTGTCGACGCGACCGCCGATGAAGCCGGACGCGGCGCCGTAGAGGGTGCCGATGATGACGGCCACCAGGGCCCCCATGATGCCGACCATCAGGGAGATGCGTCCGCCGAGCAGGGTACGCACGAAGAGATCGCGCCCCAGGCTGTCGGTGCCGAACCAGTGGCCGGTCTCCATGTCCGGGGCACTCTGCATGGCCCCCCAGTCCGGGTCATCGAACGTGTACTGGGACAGGTGGGGCCCCACGATCACCGCCAGACCGATGATGGTCAGGATGATGAGGCTGGTCAGGGCCGCCTTGTTGCGCAGGAAACGGCGACGGGCATCCTTCCACAGGGAGCGTCCTTCCACCACTTCCACTTTCTGGGCGAACGCCTCGACGGCTTCGCGCTTTTCAGTTGTGACTACCATGATGTACTCCCGGCTTAGTAACGGATCTTGGGATCGATGACGGCATAGAGAATATCGACCACGGCGTTAAAGGTGATGGTGAGGGCGCCGACCAGAATGGTCAGACCGAGCACCATGGAGTAATCACGGTTGAGGGCACCGTTGACGAACAGCTGGCCGATCCCCGGCAGGCCGAAGATGGTCTCGATGACCACGGAGCCGGTGATGATGCCCACGAAGGCCGGTCCCAGGTAGGAGACCACCGGCAGCATGGCCGGGCGCAGCGCGTGCTTGAGGATGATGTGGCGCAGGGGCAGCCCCTTGGCGCGGGCGGTACGGATGAAGTTGGAGTTCATGGTCTCGATCATGCTGCCGCGCATGATGCGGGAGATGGCCGAGATGTAGTACATCATCATGCCGAACACCGGCAGTACCATGAACTGGGCGCCGCCCCCCTGCCAGCCCCCCGCCGGGAACCAGCCCAGATAGATACTGAAGAAGAGCACCAGCAGCGGTGCCAGGACGAAGCCGGGTATCACCACCCCGGCCATGGCCGACGACATCAACAGGTAGTCGATGAGGGTGTTCTGTTTCAGGGCCGCAATGGTGCCGAAGGTGACCCCCAGGGTCACCGCCAGCAGGAAGGCGACCGAGCCTATCTTGGCGGAGACAGGCAGGGCCTGGCTCACCAGATCATTGACGGTGAAGTCCTTGTATTTGAAGGAGGGCCCCAGATCCCCCTGGACCAGGTTGCCGAGGTAAGTGAGGTATTGCATGCCGATGGGCTTGTCCAGGCCATATTTGGCTTCGATGTTGGCCAGGACTTCCGGCGGCAGGGCGCGTTCGCTGGTGAAGGGGTTACCCGGGGCGAAGCGCATCATGAAGAAGGAGACGGTGATCAAGACCAGCAGAGTCGGGATCGCTTCCAGTAGACGTTTAAGGATGAATTTCAACATAGACATTTCCTGTCCTGTACTGCTTCCAAAGGGTCGCGGTTGTAATAAAGGCCCGCCGTCTGGCGGGCCCTGCTTGTTATGCGACTTGTTTCTTTACTCAGTGAGCAACGATGTACATGTCTTTGCTGTAGATGTTGTCCAGCGGGTTGGCCGGGTAGCCGCCCACGTAGGGCTTGACCATGCGGGAGGTCACGTACTGATAGATGGGGGCGATCGGCATGTCCTTGGCCAGGATCTCTTCGGCCTGGACATAGAGCTTGTTGCGCGCCTCGGCATCCACCTGGTTGCGGGACTCGCTCATCAGCTTGTCGAACGTCGGGTTGGAGTATTTGCCGTCGTTGTTGCCGTGAGTGGTCTGCATCAGATCCAGCATGGAGGAGGCTTCGTTGTAGTCGGCAATCCAGCCGGCGCGGCCCACGTCGAAGTTACCCTGCTTCTTGGTCTCCAGGTAGGTCTTCCACTCCTGGTTCACCAGGCTCACCTGCACGCCGAGCTTCTTCCACATGGAGGCGACGGCCACGGCCACCTTTTTGTGGTTGTCATCGGTGTTGTAGAGCAGCTCGAACTTGAGCGGCTTGCCCGGGCCGTAACCGGCTTCGGTCAGCAGCTCTTTCGCCTTGGCATCGCGCTCTGCCTGGGTCAGCTTGGACCAGGCCGGCGCCACCGGCTTGAAGCCATCTACAAAGTCAGGCACGAGCGTATAGCCCGGGGTTTCGCCCTTGCCCATCACCTTGTCGGCGATCACGTTGCGATCGATGGCATAGGATAGGGCGGTACGCACCCGCACGTCGTCAAACGGCTTGTGCTTGAAGTTGTACTGGTAGTAGTAGGTGCCCACATAGCCGCTGACCTTTACTTCGTCCGGCAGCTCTTTCTTCATCTGCTTGAAGCGTTCGATGGGCATGTTGTAGGTCAGATCCACTTCGCCAGCCAGATAGCGGTTCAGCTCGGCGTTGGTGGACTGGATGGGCAGGTAGGTCACCTTGTTGATGACGGTCTTGCCATTGTTCCAGTAGTTGGGGTTGCGCTCGACGTCGACGCGCTCGTTGACCACCCAGTCCTTCAGCACGTAGGCGCCGTTGGATACCATGTTGCCGGGCTGGGTCCACTTGTCACCGAACTTCTCGATCACCTTCTTCGGGACCGGATAGGTGGTGGTGTGGGAGAGCATGCTGACGAAGTAAGGCACCGCCTTCTCCAGCTGCACCTCGAAGGTATGATCGTCCACCGCCTTCACGCCCAGGGTGTCGGCCGGCTTCTTGCCCGCGATGATGTCGGAGGCATTGATGATGGTCGGGATCTCCATGTACCAGGAGTAGGGAGAGGCCGTCTTGGGATCCACCGCGCGCTGGAAGGCAAAGACGAAGTCATGAGCGGTGACGGGATCCCCGTTGGACCACTTGGCATCCTTGCGCAGGTGGAACACGTAATGTTTGTTGTCCTTGGTTTCCCAGGACTCGGCGACGCCGGGCAGGGTCTCACCCTTGGGGCCGGAGGAGACGAGACCTTCGAACAGGTCACGCAATACGTTGGATTCGGGGGTACCTTCCACTTTCTGGGGATCCAGGGTGGCGGGTTCGGAACCATTGCCTTTCACCAGGGTTTGCTCGGGAGCAAGCTTGGTACCGGCGGGGACATCGGCGGCGTGAGCCAGGGTGGCGCCACCGAAAAGTGCAGTCAATAAAAGGGTATTAATAATTGTTTTTCTATGAGTCATTTCCATACTCCAACAAGAACATTCCATGCATTTGTTATCCACGAGACAAACACCTCGCTGCCCGCATAATTCCCTGACAATTCTGATAATGCAATAGATATCATCAGGAACAGGCCGCTTTCATGGTCAAAAAAACAACTTAAAACCATTTATTCAGCATTTAAATATCCCGCAGCGGTCATTTTTCGTACAAGGCCGCTCGATTCTAGGAAATGACCAACAAAAAAGAAACAATAAAAAGCCGGTCACAAGGACCGGCTCCGACAAAAACGGACCTGGCTCACACCAGACCGGGGAAGACTCCCTTGATGCCCGCCACGATGATCTCGATGCCAAGGGACATCATGATGAGACCCATGATACGGGTCACCACGTTGATGCCGGTGTTGCCCATCAGCTTGAACAGCAGGGGAGCGGCGCGGAAGATGAGCCAGGAGCAGCAGGCAAACGCCACCACCACCACGAACATGCCGGCCATCTGGGGCAGGGTCTTCTGGCTGGCATAGACGATGGAAGAGGAGATGGCACCGGGTCCGGCCATCAGCGGCAGAGCCAGGGGCACCACGGCAATGGATTCACGCGCAGCCAGTTCACCCTTCTCCTGCTTGTTGTGCTTCACCTCCCCCAGCTTGCCCTGCAGCATCGACCAGGCGATCAGGGTGATCAGCGAGCCACCAGCAATGCGAAACGACGCCAGGGAGATGCCGAAACTGTCGAGGATGAGCTGTCCCATGCACATGGAGACCATCAGGATGATCATCACGGCAATGTGGGCGGTGGTGTTGGTCTTGCGTCGCTCCTCCGGCGACATGTGGCCCGTCAGGCTCACAAAGACCGGCAACAGACCCAGCGGGTTGATGATCGCAAACAGGCCGACGAAAAATTTCAGGTATAAAGAGAAGTCTATTGCTGCCATAGGCGCCATCCAGAACCAATACGAGCCACAAGGGGCCAGCCCCCAAACTGCGCGTAAATTTACACCATGGCTTTTCCCTTCTCCAATCAAATAATCTCACCCTTACCGGGGCTTTTTAGTTAGTTCCGCTAATGTATCGAAAAAATTCAACATATCGGGTTGTTAAGGGAGAGAGGTCGCCATTAACATCGCCGGGTGCCATGGCAGCGCGTTATATCAACCCTCAGCCAAGAAACGATATTTTCGGCAAATGGCACCCTTGCTTCTCACCACGCCTGCTTGCCGCCCCCACCCGCTCCTGTGACCCCGATTTTTGGCCTTTCTCACCCTGGTGCGGCGCCAGTGGGGCCGGCTGTGAAGAGGTGACACGCTCCCTGCCACCGCCAGATGTGCTGTTTCGCCAGGGCGACTGGATGAAAACAACAACCCCTTTCTCAACATAAATGAAACGTCAGGGGAGTGGACGTTCTGCCACCATCACGGCGATACCGCCTCCCCCCATCCCGGCCAAGGCGAGAATTCATCGGATCCCCTTCCCTGAGCAGATATTCCAAGGGCGCATGACAGCAGCTCGTGGTGCCAAGAAAGGATGACACACTCCCGTAACATAGTGGTGCGACAAGGGGTGAAACAAAATTTCTTTTGTTCTTTTGTTACATATGATCCAGATCAATCTTTTCTGACACATCCCGACCCTATAATCGAGCCAGAAAACAGTTTACTAAGGCATGTAAATACCCCGTTATGGTGATTCTCGCCTTGACAAGGTGGCTATAATTGCCGGGCATTGCCAAGGTCTTACTAAACAGTTTTCAAATCATCAGGAGATAAACATGGCAGTAACCAATTTGGCTGAACTGGATGCACTGGTTGCCCGCGTCAAAGAAGCACAGCGTCAATTCGCCAGCTTCTCGCAAGAGCAGGTAGACAAGGTCTTCCGCGCCGCCGCTCTGGCCGCCAGCAACGCCCGTATCCCCCTGGCCCAGATGGCCGTTGCCGAATCCGGCATGGGTATCATCGAAGACAAGGTTATTAAGAACCACTTCGCCTCCGAATACATCTACAACGCCTATAAAGATGAGAAGACCTGCGGCATCCTCAGTGAAGATGACGAGATGGGCACCATCACCATCGCCGAGCCGGTAGGCATCATCTGCGGTATCGTACCGACCACCAACCCGACTTCCACCGCGATCTTCAAGGCCCTCATCTCCCTGAAGACCCGCAACGCCATCATCTTCTCCCCGCACCCCCGCGCCAAGAACTCCACCAATACCGCTGCCAAGCTGGTACTGGATGCTGCCGTGGCTGCCGGTGCGCCGAAAGACATCATCGGCTGGATTGATCAACCCTCCGTCGAACTCTCCAATGCCCTGATGCGTCACGACGACATCAACCTGATCCTGGCCACCGGTGGCCCGGGCATGGTGAAGGCCGCCTACTCCTCCGGCAAACCCGCCATCGGCGTGGGTGCGGGCAACGTGCCCATCGTCATCGACGAAACCGCCGACGTGAAGCGTGCCGTCGCCTCCATCCTGATGTCCAAGACCTTCGACAACGGCGTGGTCTGTGCCTCCGAGCAGGCTGTCATCGTGGTCGACTCCATCTACAACCAGGTCAAGGAGCGTTTCGCGACCCACGCCGGCTACATCCTCTCCAAGGACGAAGCGGACAAGGTGCGTAAAGTGCTGCTGATCAACGGCGCCCTGAACGCCGACATCGTGGGCCAGCCTGCTACCAAGATCGCCGCCATGGCCGGCGTGACCGTGCCTGCCACCACCAAGATCCTCATCGGTGAAGGTCTGGAACTCTGCGCAGAAGACGAGTTCGCTCACGAGAAACTCTCCCCGACGCTGGGTATGTTCCGTGCCAAGAACTTCGAAGAAGCCGTCGAAATGGCCTGCGACATGGTCAACATCGGTGGTATCGGCCACACCTCCGGTCTCTATACCGACCAGGATCGCAATGCCGACCGCATCAAGTACTTCGGCGACAAGATGAAGACCGCCCGTATCCTCATCAACACCCCCTCCACCCAGGGTGGTATCGGTGACCTGTACAACTTCGCGCTGGCCCCGTCCCTGACCCTGGGTTGCGGCTCCTGGAGTGGTAACTCCATCTCCGAGAACGTCGGTCCCAAGCACTTGATCAACAAGAAGACAGTCGCAAAACGGGCAGAAAATATGCTGTGGCACAAACTTCCGAAATCCATCTACTTCCGTCGTGGTTCCCTGCCGATCGCCCTGGGCGACCTGGAAGGCAAGAAGCGCGCCATGGTGGTGACCGACCGCTTCCTGTTCAACAACGGCTATGCCGATGAAGTGGTTCGCCTGCTCAAGAAGCTGAACATGGAAGTGGAGATCTTCTACGAAGTGGAAGCCGACCCCACCCTGTCCGTGGTCCGCAAGGGCGCCGAGATGGCCAACTCCTTCAAGCCGGACGTGATCGTCGCCCTGGGTGGTGGTTCACCCATGGATGCCGCCAAGATCATGTGGGTCATGTACGAGCACCCGGACACCGCGTTCGAAGACCTGGCCATGCGCTTCATGGACATCCGCAAGCGTATCTACAAGTTCCCGAAAATGGGCGTGAAGGCCGAACTGGTCTGTATCACCACCACGTCCGGTACCGGTTCTGAAGTGACCCCGTTTGCGGTCGTGACCGACGACGCCACCGGCATGAAGTACCCGCTGGCCGACTACGAGCTGACCCCGAACATGGCCATCGTGGATGCCAACCTGGTAATGGGCATGCCCAAATCCTTGTGTGCCTTCGGTGGTATCGACGCCGTGACCCACGCCATGGAAGCCTATGTCTCCGTGCTGGCCAACGAATACTCCGACGGTCAGGCGCTGCAAGCCCTGAAACTGCTGAAGGAGTACCTGCCCTCCAGCTACATCAACGGCGCCAACGACCCGGTTGCCCGCGAGAAGGTGCACAACGCGGCCACCATCGCCGGTATCGCGTTTGCCAACGCATTTCTGGGTGTGTGCCACTCCATGGCCCACAAACTGGGTGCGGAGTTCCACATCCCCCACGGTCTGGCCAACGCCCTGCTGATCAGCAACGTCATCCGCTACAACGCGAACGACAACCCGACCAAGCAGACCGCGTTCTCCCAGTACGACCGTCCGCAGGCTCGCCGTCGCTACGCCGAAGTGGCTGACCACCTGGGCCTGACCGCTGCCGGTGACCGTACCGCCGCCAAGATCGAGAAGCTGCTGACCTGGCTGGACGAGCTGAAGGCCACCCTGGGGATCCCGGCCTCCATCCGCGAAGCCGGCGTGAACGAAGCGGACTTCCTGGCCAAGGTAGACCAGCTGGCCCTGGAAGCCTTCGATGACCAGTGCACCGGCGCCAACCCGCGCTACCCGCTGATCACCGAGCTGAAAGCCATCCTGATGGACACCTACTACGGCCGTCCCTTCATCGAGGAAGCCCCTGCTGCTGCCCCGGTTGCAGCCAAGGTCGACGCCAAGGTGGACAACAAGAAAAAATCCAAGGCCTGATAAACGCCACTGATGACAAGAGCCCGCGCACATGCGCGGGCTTTTTTGTTTGTCTATCTGTTTAATTTTGCTAGCTTGTTGATAGGCAAATTCGACAGAAGAGCTAGTCCATGGCGCTGATACAGGCCTCCATCGAGCAGTTGAGAGTCGGCCACTACATCCATCTTCCCACGGGATGGACGAGCCACCCTTTAATGTTCAACGCCTTCAAAATCAAGGACCAGCAACAGCTCGACATCATCCGCCACCTCGACCTGACCCTGCTGATGGTGGATCCCGACAAGAGCGATCTGCCGGTCGAGCCCCTGCTGCGGGCCGAACCCGTTCCCTCTCTTGAGATGAGCGACACCGGGGATACCGCCCCCTCTTCTGAGGGCCCCACCTTCGACGAAAAGGCGTTCAGGCGCTCCCTTCGCATCGCGGACAAGGCGTTCGGTCAATCCCTGTCAGATCTTCGCGACGCCCTTGGCGCCCTCAACCTCAAACCGGACGAAGGCCTGGCCAATACTGCGCAGATAGTGCGCAGCACCGCCGCCCGTCTGGCAGAACACCAGGGGCCGCTCGGTCTGCACCTCATCCGCAGCCAGAACACGGATACCCTGCTGCAACACAGCCTGAGCGTGGCCTTCATCGCCATGTTGATGGCACGGGAGCTTGGCATGAATCCCGTCGAGATCGAGGAGACCGGTCTGGCGGGCCTGCTCCACGACATCGGCGAGCTCAGGATCCCGGGCCAGATCATCCAGAAGCGGGGGGAGCTCAGCAAGGCGGAGCAGAATTTCCTCAACATGCACCCCCAGTACGGACTGGTGATGCTCAACCAGTTGCAGGCTTTCGAACCCAGGATCCGTGAGGTCGCCTACCTGCATCACGAACGCCTCGATGGCAGCGGTTTTCCCCTCGGGATCAAGGGCGACAAGATCCCCCCCCTCGCCCGCCTCATCGGGCTGGTGGATCACTATGACGAGCTGCTTCACCCGCGCAGCGGCCTCAACCCGCCGGGGCCCAGCCAGGTGATCGGCCAGCTCTACAAGCTCTCCCAGAAGAAGTTCGAGCAAACCCAGGTCAGGTTGCTGATAAAGGTGCTGGGGGTCTATCCACCGGGTTCCCTGGTGCGCCTGGATGACGATGCCCTGGCCCTGGTGCTCTCCACCGAGCCCAGCATGCCCCTCAGACCCAAGGTGCTGCCCTACCTCAAGGGGCAGCGGCCGGAAGGAGTGGCCATGATCGATCTGCGGGAAGATGCGCGAAGCATCGTCGCCACCCTCAGACAGGAAGAGCTGGACGACGCGCAACGCGCTTTTTTCGGTCTGGGTCGGCGGGTCTGTTACTATTTCGCCTTCTGAGTTATCCCCAGAAGCTGGGGATAACTCATTGGACAAACCTGAATAATTGCTCAGGTCCCCTCGAAATCGTCCACCATTGGAGCTGGATAAAAAACGCCCAGCCGATGGCCGGGCGGAGCATGCCACCTCCGTGTGGCGTATCCGGTGGATACCTTCATGCTCGCATCAGCAATATCAAGCGGGCATCGATTACACAAATATCAATTTAACGTGCTGATTTTATATGGTTTTATTTTTCCATTCTGGCAAACTGCCGCAGCGTTCAGCCCGCAGCCCGCATCAAGACGGGCTCAGGCTCACCCTGCGTCATGACAACGCCCGGCTCCGGCGTGGTGTTTGAGGAAGCTTTTTTATGCAACTAGTCCTCTCTCTGCTCCAGCAGATGAGCGTCAGCCTGGTCATCGCCTACCTTTTTTCCAAAAGCCCCCTGTTGCGTCCCCTGGCCAACTACTCCGTCAGGCTGCCCCACAAGGTGCTCATCTATGTCATCTTCTCCTGCTTTTGCATCCTGGGAACCTATGTGGGCCTCGACATCGATGACGCCATCGCCAACACCCGGGCGGTCGGTGCCGTACTGGGGGGACTGCTGGGCGGCCCCCTGGTGGGATTCCTGGTGGGGCTGACCGGCGGCCTGCACCGCTATACTCTGGGGGGGTTCACCGATCTCGCCTGCGCCATCTCCACCACCTGCGAGGGGCTGTTGGGGGGGCTGGTGCACTGGCGGCTGATGCGGGCAGGCAGGGTCAATGACCTCTTTGCACCCAGGGTCGCCTTCTTTACCACCTTCGTGGCCGAGATCATGCAGATGGTGATCATCCTGCTGGTCGCCACCCCCTTCGACAAGTCCCTGCTGCTGGTGCGCACCATCGCCACCCCCATGATCCTCGCCAACTCCTGCGGGGCGGCGCTCTTCATCAGCATGATCCGCGACCAGCAGCGGATGTACGAAAAGTTCTCCCGGGTCTTCTCCGCCAAGGCGCTCACCATCGCCAACCGTACCGTCGGCATCATGAGCCAGGGGTTCACTCCGGAGGCCAGCGGCAAGATAGCCCATATCGTTCAGGAAGAGACCGGCGTCGGCGCCGTCGCCATCACGGACACCGACAAGATCCTCGCCTTCATCGGCACCGGAGAAGATCACCACAAGCCGGGCACCCCCATCACCTCGGCGATCACCCTGCAAGCCATCGCCCAGAACAAGGTGCTGTTCGCCGATGGCAACAGCCAGCCCTATCGTTGCAGCATCTCCCCCCAGTGCCAGCTCGGCTCCGTGCTGGTGATCCCCCTGCAGGGTGACGAGGGGGTGATCGGCACCATCAAACTCTATGAGCCCAAGAAGCGGCTCTTCCTCAAGATCAATCACACCCTGGGAGAAGGGATCGCCAACCTGTTGTCCCAGCAACTGCTGGCAGGCCGCCTGGAGCAGCAGCAGCGCCTGCTGGTGCAATCCGAGCTCAAGCTGGTGCAGGCACAGATAAACCCCCACTTCCTGTTCAACACCCTCAACACCATCAGCGCCATTACCCGCCGCGATCCGGGACGGGCACGGGAGCTGCTGCTGCACCTCTCCCGCTTCTTTCGCAACAACCTCAAGCGCCAGAGCGGCCTGACCACGCTGCGTGAGGAGCAGGAGCACTGCCTCTCCTACCTGGAGATAGAGCAGGCCCGCTTTGGCGAGCGGCTCATCGTCATCAACGAGATCCCGCCCCACCTTGCCGAGGTGCAACTGCCGAGCTTCACCCTGCAGCCCCTCATCGAGAATGCCATCAAGCACGGCATCTGCTCCCTGCTGGGAGAGGGGCGACTTCGCCTCTTCGCGAGGGAAACCCCCGAGGCGATCACCCTTTGCGTCGAAGACAACGCCGGGGCCTGGCAGCCATCCGGCCAGGGGGATGGTCTGGGGATGAGCCTGGTGGACAAGCGCCTCAAGAGCGCCTTTGGCGAGCGCTATGGCATTGACGTCCAGTGGGAGCCGGAGCAATGGACCCGGGTCTCCCTGACGCTCCCACGACAACCCCGCACCACCGCCAAGGAGATGACATGATCTGCACCCTGATCGTCGATGACGAGCCCTATGCCCGCGAGGAGCTGGCAGAGCTGCTGGCCAGCGATCCCGACATCGAGATCCTGGGCATGGCGGGCAACGCCATCGAGGCGCTCGGCCTCATCCAGCAACTCAAGCCGGATGTGGTGTTTCTCGATATCCAGATGCCCAAACTCAGCGGCATGGAGCTGGTGGCCATGCTCGATCCCCTGCCCCGCATCGTCTTTGTCACCGCGTTCGACGACTACGCCATCCAGGCGTTCGAGGAGAACGCCTTCGATTACCTGCTCAAGCCGGTGGAGCCGGCGCGCCTCGCCAAGACCCTGGCGCGGCTCAGGCAGGACATCACCCCGCAACCGGTCGGAACCCTGGCCCCGACCATCCACCATATCCCCGGATACCTGCACAACCGGGTGCGGCTGCTCCCAACCTCCCAGGTGGAGTACGCCTTCTCCGATCTCGGCGGCGTCCATGTCGCCTGCCAGGGCGAGCTGTTTCACACCCAGCTCACCCTCAAGTCCCTCGAGGAGAAGACCCCGCTGCTGCGCTGTCACCGCCAGTATCTGGTGGCCCCGGCCGCCATCTTCGAAATCCGTTTGCTGGATAATCAGCTGGCGGAGATCGTGACCCCGAGCGGGGCCCGGGTACCGGTCAGCCGCCGCTACCTCAAGGAGCTAAAAGACGAGCTGGGACTGGAATAAAGCGGGGCGCGATGTGCTCCGGATCACAGCGGACAACCGCTCGGGTCGCCATGTCGCCGCTCACCCCCTTTCACCTGCCGTTAACAGAAGTCCCCCCCTACACTGGCTGCGCACACCAAAAAATAACAAAGCAGGAGCGTAGCAATGATCTGGTTCTTCCTCTGTGTCGGCTTACTTGTAGCCGGCTACTTCATATACGGCAAATTCATCGAACGGATATTCGGGCCCAAACCCGAGTTGAAGACCCCCGCCATCACCATGGCGGACGGGGTGGACTATGTCCCCATGTCGGACAAGAAGGTCTACCTGGTTCAACTGCTCAACATCGCCGGCGTCGGCCCCATCTTCGGCCCCATCCTGGGTGCCCTCTATGGTCCGGTCGCCATGCTCTGGATCGTCTTTGGCTGCATCTTCGCCGGTGCGGTCCACGACTACTTCTCCGGCATGCTGTCGGTACGCGCCAGGGGCGCCTCGGTGCCGACCGTAGTCGGTGAGCACCTGGGCACCGCCGCCAAGCACTTCATGAACCTCTTTGCCGTGGTGCTCCTGATGCTGGTGGGCGTGGTCTTCGTCCTGAGCCCGGCGGGCCTGCTCGCCAACCTCACCTCCACCGACCTGGTCTACTGGATTGCGGCCATCTTCGCCTACTACATCCTCGCGACCATCGTCCCCATCGACAAGATCATCGGCCGCTTCTACCCCATCTTCGGCGCGCTGCTGGTGTTCATGTCGGTCGGCCTCATCATCGGCCTCATCGTCTCCGGCAAGGGCTTCTACAACACCGGGATGGACTTCTCCAACCTGCACCCGACGGACCTGCCGCTCTGGCCGCTGCTGTTCATCACCATCGCCTGTGGTGCCGTCTCCGGTTTCCACGCCACCCAGTCCCCGCTGATGGCGCGCTGCATGCAGAACGAGAGCTCCGGTCGCTTCATCTTCTACGGCGCCATGATAGGGGAAGGCATCATCGCCCTCATCTGGTGCACCCTGGGTCTCTCCTTCTACGACAGCACCGAGGCACTCAACGCCACCCTGGCCAGCGGCGGCCCCTCTGCCGTGGTGCACGAAGTCTCCACCAGCCTGCTCGGTACCGTGGGCGGCATCCTGGCGATCCTCGGCGTGGTGATCCTGCCCATCACCTCCGGTGACACCGCGTTTCGCAGCGCCCGCCTCATCGTGGCGGACTTCCTGAACCTGACCCAGAAGCCCATGGCCAAGCGTCTGCTCATCGCCATCCCCATGTTCATCCTTGGTTTCATCATCTCCAAGGCCGAGTTCGGGGTGATCTGGCGCTACTTCGGCTGGGCCAACCAGACCACCGCCGTCATCATGCTGTGGGCTGCGGCCGCCTACCTCATCAAGGAAGGCAAGCTGCACTGGGTATGCACCATTCCCGCCATCTTCATGACCGCAGTGGTCATCACCTACCTGGCCAACGCCCCCATCGGTTTCGGCCTCGAGATGAATGTTTCCACCATCATCGGTCTGGTGAGCACCGCCCTCATCACCCTCGCCTTCCTGGTGAAATTCAGGCCCTCCCAACTGAGAGAGGCCAAGGAGAACTGAGGCGTCAGCTTCTCTTCATGACAAGAGGCCCGGCATTGCTGCCGGGCCTCTGCTTTTTGTGGTCACTCTCTGGCGGGGGGCTCGGCGGAATCGGGCGCCCGGGCCGGCGCCTGATACCACTGCTCCCTGGCCACCAGCACAGCCTGTTCCGGCTGGGCAATGAAGTTGGGGGACATGATCTGCACCCCGAACTCGTTGAAGACATCCTGAATATGGCCATGGAGCTCCGTCTTGACCACCGCAGGGAGTTCGCTTGCCTTCATCCTCACCTGCAACTCGTACTCCACATACCAATCCTGCAGATGCAACTGCCGCACCAGGGGAGCTTCATCCTGATTGAGCCGGGTGCAGCGCCGCGCGGCCAGCTCCAGCATGGCATGTACCTGACGCCAGGGGGTGTCATAACCGATGGTCACCTTGGTCAACAGGGCCACCCCCTTCTCGCCCGCCAGCCGTGTCAGGTTCACCACCTTGCCCCCCACCACCACTGCATTGGGCAGCGTGACCTCGTGATCCTGGCGCGTCACCAGCTTGGTCGAGAGGGCATTGAGCTCGCTCACCATCCCCTCCACCTCGCCGATCTGCACCAGATCCCCTGGCCGCAGTGCGCGGGAGTAAATGAGCACCAGGCCGCTCATGGCATGGTTCATGATACCGGCCGATCCCAGTGTCACCATCAGACCGAAGAAGACGCTGATCCCCTTGAAGGCATCGGAATCCGCACCCGGCAGATAGGGGTAGGCCACGGTCAGGGCAAACAGCCAGATCACCACTGACAGCAGTCGCCGGGTGGCGCCTATGGTCTCGGCGTGCAAACCCTGCACCCGAAACTGGCCACGCTCGATGCGGTCGAAGAGGATGGCCAGCATCTTGATGAAGAAACGGGTGATGACCACGATAAGCAGCACGGTTACCAGACCGGGCATGGCGGCAATCATGCCCTCCAGCATGTCGCCACACAGGGCAAACAGGGATTCCCCAAGCTGATAGCTCCAGGCCCGGGTCTGGGGGAACAGGCCGAGCACATAGGTCAGCCAGCCATAGGTGAGCATGAAGATGAGCAGCAGCGTGATGAGGCCGAGCAAGCGGACCTCGACATTCCCGGTGACCTGGCGCCAGGAGTGGGGGACCAGCCCCTTCTGCAGCAACAGGCGGTTGGCCAGCCACTTTCTGACTCGCCGATGCCCCCGCTGCAACAGCCAGATGAGGCCGAAGAAGATCAGGCTGACCACCACCGCCAAGCCGACGGCTCTGAGCAAATAGGGGGTCGAGTGCAGCTCGAGATACTTGATGCGCACGCCGTCGAGCCGATGCAGGACACGTTCGGCCGCCTGATCCAGGGTCAGCTCGTCGAATTCATCAAGGTCCCCTTCCAGCAGCACCAGAATGCGCTTGCCATTGACCAGAAACTCCCGGCTCTCCTGGCCGTGTCGACTGCCTTTCGTCACGGCCACAGGCGTCATGAGGTCGCTTGGCTCCATCCGCTGAACTCGCTCATGGGCCAGCCGTACCCTGGCCGCCCCATCCAGGTTGCCATATTTAGCCGTCAGCATGACGATGGGTTCATGAAGCAGGACCAGGGTCTGTGCCAACTCCTGCTCATTGGGCTCCATTCTGGGTTCGGCGGTCCAGCCGAGGCGGGACCACAACAGGCAGATCAGCAACAGGCCAAGCCGCCATCCTTTGCCACTGCACCATTCGTTCATCAGGTTCACCTCTCACCTTGCCCGGGCATCCATTGCTGCTTGATTTTATCTAACCAAATCAATTTTGTGTGTTAAATGAGCAACCGATGAACCATGCCTGTACCGCCACACCAACTCTCCGATTGCAGACTTGCACCGACGGCATATGCTGTCATTATTGCCGAAGCCTCGACTCGACAATCGAAGCATTGTTAGCGACTCAGACGGGAAAAATCGATGGTACTTGACTACATTGCCCTGGGGATCCTGGTGTTTGTCGTCTTGGTCATGTTCTTTGACATCCTCCCCCACCTTAGCGCTTCGCGTCACAGGAGGGGGATTCCCATTACTGGGTGATAGCTGCTCGCGCAGTACCGGGTTCCTGCTTCATCGGGCGGCCTGATTGCACCACGCCTCCACAGGCTAAAACGGCGTGTCCCGCCGCTAAAATATTGCGAGCGCCGTTCACATCGGCGTTCGCCTCATAACCACACGCAGCGCATTTAAACTGGCTTTGCGTCTGGCGGTTATCCTTCGCAGTATGCCCACAACAGGCGCACTGCTGGCTCGTGTAGGCCGGGTTTATCGCCAACACCTGACCGCCTCGCCATGCCTGCTTATATTCGAGCTGGCGGCGCAGCTCAAACCAGCCCTGATCTAATATCGAACGATTCAGCCCTGATTTTGCCCGGACGTTGCGCCCCGGCTGGCTGGTCGTGCCCGCTGCTGATTTTGACATGCTGGCAACCTTCAAATCCTCAATGACGATCATCGCGTGGTTTTTGCTGATAGTCGTTGTGACCTTGT
This sequence comes from Aeromonas sp. ASNIH8, assembly GCF_002919855.1. Taxonomy (NCBI): domain Bacteria; kingdom Pseudomonadati; phylum Pseudomonadota; class Gammaproteobacteria; order Aeromonadales; family Aeromonadaceae; genus Aeromonas; species Aeromonas sp. ASNIH8. The sequence goes on from NZ_PQLN01000036.1 coordinate 41,051, forward strand.
GAAGGTAATCGCGGCGGGTATTGGCGATAT
>NZ_PQLN01000037.1:0-40921 GCF_002919855.1 Aeromonas sp. ASNIH8
ATCGCCAGCCCATACGCCACGGAGGTTGGCGGAGTTGCGGGGCTGCATAGGCGTCATGTTCATAGAAAAACGCCCCAGGCCATCGAGACCCAGGGCGGTGAAGATATCAAAGACCCGTTTTCCGGTAGATCGCAATGCGGCTCCGCTTAAGTGAACAGCATTGCCGCAATTGCGGGGCTTTTGTCGTCGAGGCGGGGGTTATTTTGCCGCGATGGCGTCTGCCATGGGGCTCTGGAACTCCTGCTCGGCTTCTGCGAAGCGATCCTGCATGGCCTTGGAGGGGGCCTTGTCCAACAGGCTGAACAGCACGATGGCCAGGGTGGCAAACAGGAAGCCCGGGATGATTTCGTACAGACCCAGCCAGCCGAACTGCTTCCAGATGATGACGGTCAGGGCACCGGTCAGCATGCCCGCCAGGGCGCCGTTGCGGGTCATGCGGGACCAGAGCACGGAGAGCAGCACCACGGGACCGAAGGCGGCACCGAAGCCGGCCCAGGCGTAGCTTACCAGCCCCAGCACCCGGTTCTCCGGGTTCACCGCCACGGCGATGGCGATGAGGGATATGAGCAGCACCATGGCGCGGCCGACCCACACCAGCTCTTTCTGGGAGGCGTTCTTGCGCAGGAAGGGCTTGTAGAGATCCTCGGTGATGGCGCTGGAGCAGACCAGCAGCTGGCAACTGAGGGTACTCATCACGGCCGCCAGGATGGCGGAGAGCAGCACACCGGCGATCCAGGGGTTGAACAGGATCTTGGAGAGCTCGATGAAGACCCGCTCCGGGTTGCCGCTCACGCCAGCCGCCTGCTCGGTGAAGGTGCTGAAGTAGGACAGACCGAAGAAGCCGATGGCCACGGCGCCGCCCAGGCACAGCACCATCCAGGTCATGCTGATGCGACGGGCGCTGGCCATGGAGTGGTGGGAATCCGCCGCCATGAAGCGCGCCAGGATGTGGGGCTGGCCGAAGTAGCCCAGGCCCCAGGCCATCAGGGAGATGATGGCGATGAAGTCCAGGTTCTTGAACATGTCGAGGTTGCTGGCGTTCTGCGCCGCCACCTGCACCATGGCGGTGTCGATGCCGCCCACGGCGATGATGACGAACACCGGGGTGAGGATGAGGGCGAAGATCATCAGGGTGGCCTGCACGGTATCGGTCCAGCTCACCGCGAGGAAGCCGCCGAAGAAGGTGTAGGTGATGGTGGCTGCGGCGCCGACCCAGAGGGCGGTGTCATAGCTCATGCCGAAGGTGCTCTCGAACAGGCGGGCACCGGCCACCACGCCGGAGGCGCAGTAGATGGTGAAGAACAGCAGGATCACCAGGGCGGAGAGGATGCGCAGCACCCGGCTCTTGTCCTCGAAGCGGTAGGTGAAGTAGTCCGGCAGGGTCAGGGCGTTGCGGTTCTTCTCGGTGTGAACCCGCAGCCGACCGGCCACCCAGCGCCAGTTGAAGTAGGCGCCGATGATGAGGCCGATGGCGATCCAGCTCTCGGAAATACCGCCGATGAAGACGGCACCAGGCAGGCCCATCAGGAGCCAGCCACTCATGTCGGAGGCGCCGGCGGAGAGGGCGGTCACCCAGCTCCCCATGCGGCGGCCGCCGAGAATGTAGTCGTCAAAGTTCTGGGTGGCGCGATAGGCGATAAAGCCGATCAACACCATCCCGAGGATGTACACCAGAAAGGTGATGAGCATGGGGGTGCTAGCTGTCATTCAAAACTCCGTTATGTGACGTCTGTGTTCGTTCTTGCGACGAACTCTTCCTTAAAAAAACCGGCCTAGAGTAATCAGCAGATCGCCGGACCACAACCACTTTTAACAAATAAAAAACACACGGAAAACGTTTAACACCTAACCAAGCAACCACTCAATTGCAATAAGGCCGGATTTTATCCCGACCTGCCAAGGGTTTACCCTGATGATCCCCTCCCCCGCGCCATAAAAAAGCCCCGACAGTGGCCGGGGCTCGGGATACCGACGGGCGGGATCAGCGGTTGATGGCGATGGGCATGCCGCTGCGCTGCTCCAGGGCCTGCTTGACCAGCTGGGAGTCGCTGTCCGCGTGGGCGATGAAGCGGGTCACGGCGGTGGACATGGGCAGCGGGGCCGGCAGGCTGGAGTTGAACTCCTCCTGGTTGCGGGAGAGGGGCTGGTGCACTTCCAGGTAGCGGCGGCCATCCGGCTCGACAGAGGCCTTGATGGGCTGGTTCACGAACTGGACGCGGGTACCGACCGGGACCTGCTTGAACAGGTACTCGATGTCGTCGTTGCGCAGACGCACGCAGCCGTGGCTCACCCGCAGGCCGATGCCGAACTGGGCGTTGGTGCCGTGGATGGCGTACATCTTGCCGATGTAGAGCGCGAACAGCCCCATGGGGTTGTCCGGACCGGCCGGCCAGACCGCAGGCAGAGTCTCGCCACGGGCGGCGTACTCGGCGTGCATCTTCGCGGTCGGGGTCCAGGTCGGGCCCGCCTTCTTGCGCTGCACGCTGGTCACCCAGTCTTCCGGGGTGTCGGTGCCGAGCTGGCCGATACCAATCGGCAGCACTTCCACCACCTTCTTGCCTTTGGGGTAGTAGTAGAGGCGCATCTCGGCGACGTTCAGCACGATGCCTTCACGAGGGGCATCCGGCAGGATCAGCTGATGGGGCACGACCAGCTTCTCGCCCGCCTGCAGCAGCAGGGGGTCTGCCTTGGGGTTGGCTTCCAGCATGTTGGTCAAGCCGAGCTGGAATCTGGCCGCTGCCGCTTCCAGGGGTTGGCCCGCCTCTTCCGGGGACACCACGTAGTCCAGGTTCTCCCCCACCAGGCGGCTGTTGGCTGCGGGCAGGGCATATTCGATGGCGAGGGCGGGCATGGCGGCCAGGATCAGGGAGCAGCACAGTGCGGCCGCCGTGTTGTGGAGGAGCTTCATAACTTTCCTGTGATAAAGGGGGTGGTTCAGCACTCTGGCCAGCGCGGAGGCGACGGGCGCGCCCGGGGCGAAGAGAAGGCCGCCATTTTTCTCCTCTGCCATGCAAATTTCAACCGCCACGTGCTGACGGGTCGGTGATTAAATACGGTGCCGCACTGCGCCGCGGCACCTTGCCATAAGCGGGATCAGCCGTTTTTCCAACTGTGCATGTCATAACCGGTTGGCGACTGATGCAAACGCAGATGGAATTGCTCAATTATCGCAAATATGTGGTCGAAAATATCAGCCTGTATCCCTTCATACTCGGCCCAGGCGGTGGTCGCCGTGAAGCAGTAGATCTCCAGCGGCAGGCCGTCCGTGGTCGGTGCCAACTGGCGCACCATCAGGGTCATGTCCTTGCGAATGCCCGCATGAGCCCGCAGGTAGGCGTCCAGATAGGCGCGCAGGGTGCCGAGGTTGGTGAGGTGGCGACCATTGATGGGGCAGCTGATGGCATCGCTGAGCTGCTGGTTGTAGCTGCTGAGCTCCTGCTCCTTGCGGCTGAGGTAGGGTGCCAGCAACCTGGCCTGCTTGAGCTGCAACTGCTCCTGCGAGGTGAGGAAGCGCACGCTGGTCATGTCAATGTTGACGCTGCGCTTGATGCGGCGCCCGCCGGATTCGGTCATCCCCTGCCAGTTCTTGAAGGAGTCGGAGATGAGGGCATAGGTAGGGATGGTAGTGATGGTCTTGTCCCAGTTCGACACCTTGACCGTGGTGAGGCCGATGTCGGTCACCTCGCCGTCCGCCCCGTACTTGTCCATCTGCAGCCAGTCACCGACGCTCAGCATGCGGTTGGCGGAGAGCTGGATACCCGCCACCAGGCCGAGGATGGGGTCCTTGAACACCAGCATCAGGACCGCGGTCATGGCCCCCAGGCCGCTGAACAGGAAGAGGGGCGACTTGCCGAGCAGCAGGGCGATCATCAGGATGCCCACCAGGATGCTGGCCACCAGTTTCACCCCCTGGAAGATGCCGCGCAGGGGCAGATCCCGCCCAAGCCGGGTATGCCGGCTCAGGGAGAGCAGGCAGTCGAGCAGGGCAAACAGGGCCAGCAGCAGGAACAGCAGGATCCAGAGCTGGGCCAGCAACTCGATAAGCGCCAGGCTCTCGGACGCTTTGGGCAGCCAGATCTCCGCCTGACCGAGCAGCACGGCCCCCTGGAACACGAAGGCGAGCCGGTAGAAGAGGCGCTGCTGCAACTGGGGCGGCAGCCACATCTGCTTGGTCTTGCCAAGCAGCCCCACCAGGCGCACCAGCAGGATGCGGTGCAGCACCAGGTGCAGCACCATGGCGGTCAGCACGATGAACCCCAGGGCGATCACCAGGGCCATCATGGGGGTCACATCGACCCCCAGGCCTGACAACCAGTTGAAAAACATCTCTTTCATCGTTACCTCCGCAATATCACACAGCGGTCAGGGTACGCATCTGGTCCCCCATGTCAAATGACAGGCCGCTCACTCTTGCCGAAACGACAACGCCCGGCAGGGGCCGGGCGTTGTCATCACCAGAGGGTGCCTTAGCCGACCAGGCTCAGGGCATCACGGGCGATCACCAGCTCTTCGTTGGTGGGCATCACCAGGGCCAGACGGCTGCCTTCGACGGTGATGGGGCCTTCACCGCCCAGCACGGCTGCGTTGTTGGCCTCCTTGTCGATCTTGAAGCCGAGCAGGGCCAGTCGGGCCAGCACCATCTCGCGCACCATGGCGGCGTTCTCGCCGATGCCGCCGGTGAACACCAGGGCGTCAAGGCGACCATCCATGGCGGCAGCATAGGCACCGACGTACTTGGCAACGCGATAGGTGAAGACATCCAGCGCACGCTTGGCACCGGCGTCAGTGGCGTAGTTGCCGGTGACGTAGCGGCAGTCGCTGCTCTCCTCGGTCATGCCCAGCAGGCCGGATTCGCGGGTCAGCACCTGGTTGATCTTGTCCACGCTGTAACCCAGGTTGTCGTGCATGAAGAAGACGATGGCAGGGTCGATGTCACCGGAGCGGGTGCCCATCGCCAGCCCTTCCAGCGGGGTCAACCCCATGGAGGTGTCGACGGACTCGCCGTTCTTGATGGCGCAGACGGAGGCACCGTTGCCCAAATGGCAGTTGATGATGTTGAGCTCATGGAGCGGTTTGCCCAGCGCCTTGGCGGTCTCTTCGGCGATGAAGCGGTGGGAGGTACCGTGGGCGCCGTAACGACGGATGCCGTTCTCGCGATAGAGCTTGTAGGGCAGCGCGTAGAGGTAGGCTTCCTCTGGCAGGGTCTGGTGGAAGGCGGTGTCGAACACGGCCACGTTCTTGTCGGCCAGGGCCGGGAACACCTTGAGGGCGGCACGGATGCCGATGAGGTGCGCCGGGTTGTGCAGGGGGGCAAACGGAATGGCGGCCTCGATGCCGGCAATCACGCCGTCATCGATGCGCACGGAACGGGAGAACTGCTCGCCGCCGTGCACGATGCGATGGCCGATGGCGACCAGCTGATCGGCCAGGGCGGGATCCTGGGGCAGGATGTGGCCCACGATGTGGTCGAGGGCTTCCTGGTGCGCGGCACCGGCGCCCAGCATGGCGTCGCCCTTGACCCCGTGGAGTTTCCATTTGATACGTGCGTCATCCAGATTGAAGCATTCGGCCAGGCCGGACAGCATGTCCTCGCCCGTTTCAGCGTCCATTACGGCAAATTTCAGGGAAGAGCTACCGCAGTTAAGGATCAATACCAACTTGCTCATGTTCTACATCTTCCTGTGCTTCGGCTTTACGCCGACAGTGTCGTGTCATCCAGCGATGGATGGGATTCCCCTGCCGGGGGCTTATGGTCGCAGGAGGGTGCGTCCAATTTTTCAAATCGTTGGGCGCAGACCGTTCGTCTGGCGCGCGCGTCGAATCAGCGATTCGCAACGGGCCTCTGTTGGCCCAATCACTCGGGACTCCAGGCCCCGAATGCCACTCAGGCGCCGGTCAGCAGCGACTGGTGAACCTTGACGACCAGCTTCTTGACCGGACCTGGGGTCGTCAGGGTACAGAGGGGGCGATGCAGTTCTCCCGGCCAGAAGATGGCGAAGTCGCCGGGCTGCAACGCCAGATAACTGGTCTGCTCGTCATCGACGAACCAGAGATCGGGGTGAGGATGATCGGCACCTTCCCGGCTGTAGGCGTGAGGGCCCACGCCGATCCACTCCTCGCCGCGCAGCAGCAGCTGGATGTCCAGATACTGCTCATGAAACTCGCCCCGGCGATCCGCCACCGGCTCTGTCAGATCCTCGCTCACCAGGCAGAACAGCATGAGGTCGTCGACCTCCTGCTTGCCGAGGGGGGCGTGCAGCCAGCGTTCGACGCTTTGCACCACCTCGGCCACGATACGGTTCAGGGGGGCGGGCAAGGGGGTGCGTTGCAAGGTATCCAGACTGCCGGTGATCATGAGGTTCGCATCCTTAGGTATATCTGTGGTCTATCTTTGTGCACCAATGAAAAAGGACCATTGAAGGTCCTTTTATCGTCTCGTCTGCCATCCGTGCAGACGGGGGCGCTGTCGCTTCCAAGCCGATGGCGCCGAGTCACTGTTGCATACTCGTCCGCCCCTGCCAAGAGATACTCGCCCATTCACCCGATGATCGTACCAGTTGAAACAATATTATTCACTACCCAATCTCCCCCGACTTTGACCAGACGCAAAAACGGGAGCATCTGCTCCCGTTTTTTTCCATCACCCGCTCAAAAGCGGTGCCATTCAAACCTTGCCGGCGTTTTCCACCGGCTTGGCGTACATGGCGCGCCAGATGGCCTTGTGCTCTTGTGGCACCTCGGACTGGCGAGTCAGGAAGGCGCTCTGCTCTATGGTGCTGGCCTTGCCGGGCACATCCGCCGCGAGGTAGTTGCCCGGGAAGAGACGATAGCTGCTCCAGATCGCCTTGTCGATGAGCGCCGCCAGCTCGTCCGGATCGCTGAAGCCCTCGGTGATGGGGGCGCCGAAGGAGACGTGTACCCGCCCCTTCTGGCCGACGATGCCCGCGACGATACTCTCGATGTCCTCGAACTCGCCCTTCTCGTAGCTGCCGTTGACCGACTTCTCGTAGAGCTCGCGCGCCTTGGCCTTGTCGGTGGGATCCAGCTCGTAGCTGATGCTCACCGGCACGATGTTGAGGCTGCGCATGTAGTCGACGAACTCGATCTTCTGCTTCTTGCCGTCCACGTAGAACATCTTGAGGATGGCCGGATCCGTCTTGTCATCCCCGTCCTTGGCGCGCCCCTCCTTCTGGGCGATCCAGATGGAGTGCCCCTCATGCACCGACTGGCCGATGTAGGCCGACAGCTCGCCGAGGGCCTTCATCATCTCCCGCGGCCCCTTGGCGGAGCGCTTGACGATGAAGCTCTTGTTGAGCTTCATCAGCTCGGTGGCGCAGGGCTTGCGCAGCAGGTTGTCGCCGATGGCGATGCGCACGGTATCGAAACCATGGGTGTGCAGCCCCCAGTTGACGAACGCCGGATCCATGGCGATGTCCCTGTGGTTGGAGACGAACAGGTAGCCCTGCTCCTTCTTGAGGTGTTCGAGCCCGGAGAAGCTCACTCCCTGGGTGGAGGTGGCGATCATCCGGGTCATGTAGCGGGTCACCCCCATCTGTACCTGATGGATGGTGCTGACCTTGGCCCACTTGTGGCGCAGGAACTGGCGGATCAGCGGGCGAATGGCCCAGCCCAGCCAGCTCATCAGGGAACCGAAGCGGTATTTGGCGATGGCGCCGATAAACTCGTCATCCTGGATCAGCCGCTCGATGGCAGCCGGCACTTCTTCATCGCGATAGGGGCGAATGTCCGCGAATCTATCTACTTCTGTCACAATGTCTGCCTTGCATGTATGGAGTCGCGGCCTGCGTCTGCCGGCCGGGAAAATTCAGGGCGCAATTTTACACGCTTTTATCCCCAGGGGTATGAGAGGTGTACAGATAGTGCGATCTTGCAGTGAAAAAGCGATGGCGGTCACCCGCCAGCCCCCCTTTCGACAACGGCTCTGCTAGCCAGCGGGATTGATGAGCGCGGTGAGGACGTGGTCCTCCCAGCGGCCGTTGATCATCAGATAGTCCCGAGCGTACCCCTCCTGCTCGAACCCCAGCCGTTCGAGGAGCGCGCCGCTTCGCAGGTTCGTGGGCATGTAGCTGGCCATGATGCGATGCAGGCCCCGCTCCCGGAACAGGTGATCGATGCCGGCGGCCACCACCTCCTGCATCAGGCCCTGCCCCTCGTGCTCCTTGTCGATGGCATAGCCCAGGTGGCACGCCTTGAACATGCCCATCACAATGTTCGTGAAATTGCAGGTGGCGAGCACCCGCTCCCCCCTGGGATCGAGCGCCACCAATTGCACGGCACTGCCCTCGAAATAGTGGCCGTAACCGTCGCGCAAGCGGGTCTGCCAGTGAGCGAGGGTGTAGAAGCTCTCCTCCCGCCTGGGCTCCCAGGGGGAGAGGTGGGCGCGATTGCGCAGATAGAAATCCACCATCAGGCAGGCCCGCTCCGGGGTCAGCACGGTCAGCCGGGTACGGGGGGTGACAATGTGGGGCAGCATCGTCATCTCGCCCTCAGGAGATTGGAAGCGGACAGAAGGGTCATCAGAGATCCCTCAGCCTCAGCCACTCGTCCCGCAGCAGGCCGTAGTGCACGTGATCCACCACCCTGCCCGCCAGCCGCTCCGCCCGCCGGGTCATCCCCTCCTGGGTCATTCCCAGCCGCTCGCACACGGCTCGGCTCGCCTCGTTCTCGAGGGCGGCGCTGACCTCCACCTTCTCCATCCCCATCTCCTCGAAGGCGTGATGGATCAGGGCCTGGCAGGCCCGGGTGATGATGCCGTGTCCCTGCCAGCGCTCCGCCAGCCAGTAGCCGATGGTCACCTTGCCGAGATCCTGATCGATCTGGTTGTAACCGATGACGCCGACCACCTCCCCCTGATACTCGATGGCCGTGGTCAGCCCCTCCCCCCGGGCAAACTTCTCGATGGCGTGGCGAATGAAGGTGGCGCTGTCGGCGGGCTGCTGAATGTGGGGCACCCAGGGCAGCCACTGGGAGAGGTAATCGCGGTTGCGCTGGCAGAGGCGAAACAGCTCGCTGGCCATGTCGGGTTGCAGGAACAGGAGCGCCAGCTCGTCATCCAGTTGCCATGAAAACATCGCCACTCCTCCCCGGTTTCGCTCCGGCCATCTGCCGTCATGGGAGCCAATGTAGTCAATCAATCCCTTGTTTGCCAAGGACTTTTCAACTGGCTTCCCCGCTGGCAACCCCCATATGGCGATCCCCATGCGGGCACCTTGATCCCAAGGTCATCAATCACCCCTCGCAGCGGTTCAACATGCTGCCATTACCAGTATTTGTGGATGATTGACGCTGTAAAAGTGAATCGTGCTACCTGTTTTCGCTGCCCTGTGACAAATGACAGGCCGTTATTTTCCCCCTTCCCACTAGTGTAAGAGCGCCGGGCAACGGACCCGGCGTGTAATCTTCATCGACTAAGGAAAGACGAGATGAACAAAGTCTATTTGGCCGTCATGCTGGCCTGCTGGGGAAGCGCCGCCATGGCGGCAGAACAGGTGGAAGTGAACCAGGTCTCCGACCTGACCGGTGCGGTGAGCGGCGCCGCCAAGATTGGCGCCCTTGGCGCCGGGGATGGCGAGTTTCGCAAGGTGCGGGCGGTGACGCTGCCCAATGGCCAGCAGCGGATACGCTATGAGCAGACCTGGCAGGGGATTCCGGTGTGGGGCCAGGTTCTGGTGGCCGATCAGGCGCTGGGGGGCCAGGTCAATCAGGTGTCCGGCACCATGCTGCGCAAGATCGATGCCGACCTGACGGGCCCGGCCGTTGCCCTCTCCGCCAGCGACGCCGCACGCCAGGCTCGCAGCGGTGCCAAGGGGAGCAACGAACAGGTCAAGCTGTTCGTGATGCAGGATGAGACCGGCCAGGCCAGACTGGTCTATCTGGTCTCCTGGCTCGCCGCCAGCAAGGAACCGAGCCGCCCCTTCGTGATGATCGACGCCCAGACCGGCAGCGAGCTCAAACGCTGGGAGGGGATCAACCACAAGGACGCCACCGGCCCGGGGGGCAACGTCAAGACCGGCAAGTATTTCTACGGCGCCGACTTTGGCCCCCTGCAGGTGGATGACAACTGCCGCATGACGGGGACCAACGTGGACACCCTCAACATGAATCACGGCACCACGGGGGGCGCCATCCACCAGTTCACCTGCCCGGAGAACACGGTCAAGGAGATCAACGGTGCTTACTCTCCTCTCAACGATGCCCACTACTTCGGCAACGTGGTGTTCGACATGTACCGCAACTGGTACAACACGGCACCGCTGAGCTTCAAGCTCAAGATGCGGGTGCACTACAGCCGCAACTACGAGAACGCCTTCTGGGACGGCAGCCAGATGACCTTCGGCGACGGGGCCACCACCTTCTATCCACTGGTGAGCCTGGATGTGGCGGCCCACGAGGTGAGCCATGGCTTCACCGAGCAGAACTCAGGGCTGGTCTACTCCGGTCAGTCCGGCGGCATCAACGAGGCCTTCTCCGACATGGCGGGGGAAGCGGCCGAATACTACGTGAAGGGCAGCAACGACTGGCTGGTGGGGGCCCAGATCTTCAAGGGCAACGGCTCCTTGCGCTACTTCGAGGACCCGGCCCGGGACGGCAAGTCCATCGGCCATGCCAGCGATTACTATGACGGCATCGACGTGCACCACAGTTCCGGGGTCTACAACCGCGCCTTCTACCTGCTGGCCAACACCAGCGGCTGGCAAACCCGCAAGGCGTTCGAGGTGTTCGTGCTGGCCAACCGCCTCTACTGGGGCCCCAACACCACCTTCGATCAGGGGGCGTGCGGGGTGACCAGGGCCGCCACGGATCTCGGTTACAGCGTGAGCGACGTGGCAGCCGCCTTCACCGCCGTCGGGGTCAATGCCACCTGCGGCGGCACCACGCCCCAACCGGGCAGCGTGCTGCAAAACGGGGTACCGGTGAGCAATCTCACCGCCGCCAAGGGGGGCAAGCTGAACTTCACCGTCGAGGTGCCCGCCGGCAGAAGCCAGCTGGTGGTGACCAGCAGCGGCGGCAGCGGGGATGCGGATCTCTACGTGAAGTTCGGCAGCGCGCCGACCGCCAGCAGCTATGACTGCCGCCCCTACAAGAGCGGCAATGCCGAAACCTGTACCCTGAACGCCCCCAAGGCGGGGACCTGGCACGTGCAGTTGAGCGGGTTCAGCGCCTTCTCCGGCGTCACCCTCAAGGCCAGCTACTGAGTCTGAGCGGGCATCAAGGGGAATAAGCAAAGAGCGCCGGCCTGGTCCGGCGCTTTTTTATGTCCGCTTGCCCGACCAGCGCCGGGCCAGGGTACGGGCCGCCTCCAGCACCCGCTCCTTGGCGGGATTGGGGCGCTTGCCGCTGCGCCAGGCCATCATCACGTCCCAGTGATCCGGTGGCAGATCCACCACGTCCAGCTTCACCAGGCGACCGAACTCCAGATCCCGGGTGATGGCGAGCGCCGGCATCAGGGTGATGAAGCCGTGCTCCAGCGCCAGCTCCCGTGCCGCACTCGCTGGCTGGATGGCGTGCAGCGGGCTCGCCACCTGGCGCAGCAGACGCAACTGCAGGATCAGCTCGTCGCAGCCCGTCCCCCACTGCTGGGGCGCCAGCCGCTCGTTGGCAATGTCCTGCAGGGTCAGCCCCTGCCGCCCGGCCAGCGGGTGGGTGGCGCAGGCCACGGCGATGATCGGGGAACGGTAAAGCAGTTCGAGCTGGATGCCCGCGATGGCAGGGCACTTGAGAATGAAGCCCACGTCGGTCTCGCCGGTCAGCAACTCCTGCATGATGATGCCAGAGTGATCCGTGTTGCAGCGGATCTCGAAGGTCTCGTCCACCAGGGCCAGCAGCAGGGGGCCGAACACCGCCGTGGTCAGAGAGGGGAGGCAGGAAAGCCGGATCCGCGGCAATGCAGGCGCCCCCTGCATCGCCAGCCGCCCCCCTTCCAGTGCGCTCAGGGCCGCAGTCGCGGCAGGCAGAAACTGCTCGCAGGCCGGGGTCGGGGTGGCCCCCCGACGATGGCGACGGAACAGGGACTGGCCCAGCTCCTGCTCCAGCACGGCAATGCGCTGGCTCACCATGGGTTGTGACCAGCCGCGAATAGCGGCCACCTTGCTGAAGCTGCCACGGTTGGCCACATCCAGCAGCAGTTGCAAATCGTCGAGGGTCATAGCCATAACCAAATCCAATATGAAATATAGCCAGTTGTCGGCTACCACTATATCTGGAGCCCCACCAGAATAGCAGCATCAATCGTCATGAATCGGCTGAACGCCACCGAGCCAGGGAGTTGTCATCCTCCTTGGCTCTGTTTGGTGACGGCGCCGTTCGGGCAAGAAAGACAACAATATCAGCGAAGCAAACAGAGGTATCAGGGTCATGGTGGATCGGGCGAGGCGGTTGGGGCGGTGGTTCTTGGCATTAGATTCCCTGCTGGTGATCCTGGGCTTCTTCGTGGTGATGCCCATGATCAGCCTGCGCTTCGTCGACCAACTGGGCTGGGCCGCCGGTGTGGTCGGACTGGCACTGGGGCTGCGTCAGCTTACCCAGCAAGGGCTGGGGGTCTTTGGCGGCTCCCTCGCCGACAAGTTCGGGGCGCGCCCCCTCATCGTCTGCGGCATGCTGCTGCGGGCGCTGGGGTTTGCCAGCCTGGCCTATGCCCAGAGCGGATTGGAACTGATCCTCTCCTGCATCATCTCGGGGCTGGGTGGCTGCCTGTTCGATCCCCCCCGCGCCGCCCTGGTGATCAAGTTCACCCGGCCACGGGAGCGGGGTCGCTACATCTCCCTGCTGATGATGCTGGAGAGCGCCGGCGCCGTGGTGGGAGCCCTGCTCGGCAGCTGGCTGCTCAACTTCGATTTTGAATATGTCTGCCTGCTGGGTGCCGGCCTGTTCGTCTGCGCCGCCCTGTGCAACCTGCTGATCCTGCCCCCCTACAAGCTTTCGGTGCGTCCGACGCCGATCCGGGACGGCCTCGGCCAGGTACTGGCGGACAAGGCCTTCTGCCGACTGGTGCTGATCTTAAGCGGCTACTACGCGCTCTGGGTGCAGGTCATGCTGATCTTCCCCATTCTCGTCAAACAGATGGCAGGCAGCACCACGGCGGTGGGCTGGATGTACACCCTGGAGACGGCCATCTCCCTGGCCCTGCTCTACCCCCTTGCCCGGTTCGGCGAGCGCCACTTCAAGCTGGAGAACCGCCTGATGGCGGGGGTGCTGCTGATGACCACGGGGATCGGGCTGGTGGCCTTTGCCACCACCTTGCCCGCCGTCTTCCTGCTGCTCGCCTGCTTCTATCTCGGCATCGTTATCGCCGAGCCGGCGCGGGAAACCCTGATGACCAAGCTGGCACAACCGGGGGCGCGGGGCAGCTACATGGGCTTCAGCCGACTGGGACTGGCGCTCGGGGGCATGACGGGTTACGTGGGGGGCGGCGCCCTGCACGACTACGCCATGGCCCAGGGGCAACCCTGGTTGCCCTGGCTGGTGCTCGGCACCGTCGGTGTCACCACCTTGCTGCTGCTGGCCAACTGCTTCCAGCGCGGCTCCCGCCTGGCAGGGGTCAACGCCTGATCCTCTGGTAATCATCCCGTCTACCCCGGGCGCCCTTCTCTTGAAGGGCGCCCTTTTTTCACCTTCATCTTGCATTGCCCTCCCCCTCGTCTGCGTCCATCCACCCGAAAATCCCCCATAAAAAAAGCGGCAGATTGCTCTGCCGCTTTTGCCCAGCCCGCTTGGCTGTTACTTGTTGATATCCAACATGTTGTTTTGCAACATGAAGTCGATCACCTGGTTGGCAGTCGTCCCTGAACCGCCCGTCAGAGTGTCGAAGGTGTGGTTCATCAGCACTATCTCCTGGGTCACCGGCGCGGCACTGCTCTCCTTGACCTGCAGGTGCACCCCTTCATTGTCCTGGAACACCGAGAGCAGACTCTTCAGGTCAGTCGTACTGTGAGAACCATCGTGATCCAGCAGATCGCTCAGATCCAGCTTGTCTTCTTCCAAACGGTTGATGGTGCCTGACCCCTTGTTGAAGTCCATGATGTAATCCTTGGTCAGGGAGCCGGATACTGTATCCCCCTGATTCCAGACGAAGGTATCTGAACCGACGTCACCACGCATTACATCATTGCCTAGCCCGCCGATCAGGATATCGTTCCCCAGACCGCCGCGCAGCCCATCGTTATGACTGCCGCCATCGATGTAGTCGTCACCGGTACCGCCAAACAGGATATCGGAACCTGACTGCCCGTAGATCTTGTCATTGCCGCTGCCACCATTGACCACATCCGCTTTGCTACTGCTGACATCAACACTCAGCAACAGACCGTCGCCATCGAGCATGGCATCGGCACCAGACAAGCTGCCTGTCATGATGTGATGAGCCTTGAGCTGATTTACCGTCAGTTGCAACGAATCGTCGGTACCGAATCCATCAGCCCCGGTTTTGCCTGCATAAATCACATCATTACCGCTGCCGGTTTCGATATGGTCATTGCCTGCACCGCTGCTGACGATCTGGTCGGCACTTCCCTTGTTGTAGCTGGTACCGGCATGTATGTGGTCGGTACCGCCGTTACTGGTAGTGACTTCGCCCAGCAGATTACCGCCGAAGGAAACATCAAGACGGTCAGGATTAGCCGCTCTCTCGCCATTGCGTACCACGATAGAGTCGTTGAGGTCAGTACCATCTACCGTCAGCGGCAGATGAACCGGAACCCCGTTGCTGTCCACCGGATTGACGCTGATGGTCAAGGTGCTGTTGGTGGTATCGCCATCACCATCGCGCACGCTGTAGCTGAACACCTCGCGTGCATCAGCCGGGATCTGGCTGCCATTCTTGGTGACCTGATAGGTATAGGCACCGTTGGCCAGAATGGTCAGTACCCCGTACAGGCCAACTACCTGGGTACCCGCACCATTGGTATAGGTGGTCGAGCTGCTGCCGACTCCGTAGCCAATGACACTCAGACCACCATCAGCACCGGCAAGATCGTTGGCCAGCACATTGCCTGTGGTCTGTGGCAGCTGATAACCAGAACCCTCCACCAACTTGACGATCAGATCGAAGCTGTTGCTGGCATTCTCTTTGGTGTAGATAGTCTTCACCACGTTGCCACCCGCATCGCGGAAACCCAGTACCTCCAGCGTGTATGCCTTACCTTCAAAGTTGAAGGTAGCAGTCGTATTACCGATTGAGATGATGTCATCACCATTCCCCCATCTGTCATTGGGGGTTTCGTTATGATTGAAATTCACAACAAGTTTTATTGGCGTGACCCGTCCCAATGCATCAGTTACGGAGAAAGTAACCTCCATCGTTGCAGCACTGATAGCATCGTTATAAATCGGGTTGTTGTAATGAGTGAATGTGCCCAGTTTGATCTCTTCATTGATCGGAATTGCACCGTTCAACGCGGCATCATTGTCCATGAAACCGTAACCAGAGGGATTGTTACCGCCTCCCCAGCGAATTTGATCCAACCCAGAGTCATTGTCATTAGAGTCCCCTCTAGTCACGGAGGATCCACCTCTCCAATCAGTCCAGTTTGCCTCGATACCACTCACATCAAACGAATCAACCAGAACGCTAACTCGGGCATCATCGACCACTGCAACCGGCACATCGTCACGCACAGCCAAGTCAAACGAGCCAGTGGCAGTCTCAGCTCCAGATTTGCTTACCTCATAGTTGACGGTAAAGCGCAGTTCGTCCTGGCTGGTCAACGCTGTGCTCTGACCATCCACTGTGTGGCTAAGCGGCTTGAGCAGAGTAAAGGTGTAGCTCGGTGGATTGGCACTGTTATCCACCGTCACAGTAAAGGCTACATTGGCGGGGTTGTTACCAAAGTACCCTTTGAGCCCGGCGCCATCCTGAACAACATTGACCGGCTGACCATCAATACCCGTCACCCCGCTCAGACCCGTGATGCCAACAAGTTTGAGTTGTACGCCAGAGACATTGCCACCACTGCCATCAGTCACCTGCAGCGACTGAGTCACAGAAAGCGGGCCGCTAGCAGGCATACCCACAGGCTCAGGCAAGTGTGCATTTCCGCCAGACAAACCATCCTCATCAACCAGACCATTGCTCAGTCGCACAGAGAGATCGTTGTCAGTAATGGTTCCGGCTCCGGTCACACCACCTACTGTCAGAGTCAAGGTTTCAGTCTGTTCTACCAACTTGTCATTCACTGTCGGCACTGACACGGTAAAGCTCGTCACACCAGCTGGTACTGAGATTTTGCCTGTGCTGCTGTTATAGGTAACACCGTGACTGAACTGCAGAGTTCCCCAGTCAGAGTTAGAGGCAGCATGAGTACCACTGCCCGCGATTGAGAGGCTGTACTCAGTCGCTACATTAGTCGCACCACTCAAGGTCACAACATGCTGCAAGGTAGCCCCTTCAACCACAGTGGCACTCAATACACCGGTTACATCAGGGCGCGCCAGCGGGTTGACAGCAAAGCTGCCTTGCGAGCCGTCACCGTCCCGATCATAGGCCTTGAAGGTGAAGTCGATGTCGCCATCACCAACCGGGCGCTGCATCTCTGCATACTGGAAGAATTCCCACTTGCCCGTTGCAGGCGTGAATTGCATCTTGAAGATCAAGCTGCCATCACTGGCCTTGCCAACCATGCTGTTGGCACCTTCCGCGGTAATGGTAATTGCCAGACCAGCTGCCGTTTTCAGACCCGTTTCAACGGTGCCGGTAACCAGCTCCAGACGCCCTTTACCATCAGCTCCCCATTGCGGTGCCACTGTCCCCGAGCCATAGGCAATTGCCTGCGGAGTAGAGGAGCCAAGGAACTCGATAGACTTGACTGTAAAGTCGCTGTTGTCCTTGACGTTGAACGAATTGCCGTTATCGGTTGCTTTGATCACCATGGTGTCAAAACCACCCTGCTGCACTTGGAAGTTCTGGTTGTACTCTCCACCCGCCGCATCCGACCTAAAGGGAAGTGTTGAGATCAGAACTCCATCACGGTAGAACTCGACCACACCACTCTCCAGCTCACCACCGAACATCTTGCTGAACTCGATCTTGGCACCGTAAGCCACAGTGCCAGCATCCAGTTTGATCACCAGCTCTTCAGATACCCCTGAGCCGTCGGCCAGTTTGCGGAAATCGACCTCGTTCTCAATATTGTGGTAAGGGGCTGTCGAGCTCTTGACACCAATGCCTTCGCTCGAGCCATTAACCAGCGCATCAGTCAGAGCAGTAGATGTTGAAGAGAGGAAACCTTTAGCCGTGATGGTGAACTTGCCACCATCAATGCTGGTGCTATTCCCGCTATAGCCGGTCATGCTGAACTTGCCGGTCAATACATCAGGAATACTGGTTTTCACCAGCGAAACCGCGGCAGCATCGCCAGCAATGGGGGCATCGTCCTCCACAGTGATGGGCAGCGAAGCACTCGTAGTACTCTGACCATCAGAAACAGAGACTCCGATGTTGAAACTCAGCGTATCCTCGGCAGTAGTCACCGGATGATCGAGGGCGCCTTTCAGAGTAACGTCATAACCCCAATCTCCTTTGGTACTACCTGCTGGTGCAGTCAGCTTGACATCAAGCACAGCCTTGTAGTCCGCACCACCCAAGGTACCGGTATACCCAGTCAACACCTTGCCTGACGCATCCCAACTCCACTTCACATCCAGCCCGCCAGACTTGAGCCCGGACGGGCCAGAGAGGCTGACCGTCAAGCTACTGCTATCGATATCCGCCACTGTAATAGTGCCGCTAGCGATGGTCGCATTGGTGGTATCAGTATTACCTGTGGTATCAGGCAACCCGTTGGTCAGCCCCTCTTCGGACACCACCGCAGGTTTATTGATCACCACGGTAGGGGGAGCGTCGTTGTCAGTGATGGTGGCCGTGCCGGTCACGGTGCTGCTGGTGCCTGCACCGCTCAGGGTGTAGTTCTCGCTCGCCTCGAACACGGTGTCATTCACGGTGCTCACCTTGACGCTGAAGCTGTCGGTGTTGGCCGGTACCGTCACGTTGAAGGTGCCATCCGCATTGACGTTCACGGTCTGCACCGCCGTGCCGATAGTGACGGTCACCTGGGTGCCGCTGAAGTCGACCCCCTTGGTGGCAGTGCCACTGGCCAGGGTCAGCGTCAGCGTGGTCGGGGTGCTCGAGGTGTTGGTCAGCCCCACCGCAAAGCTGTTGGCATTCCCTTCCACCACTGTGTCACCCACGATGGTTGCCACCTTCGGTGCGCTGTCGTTGTCGGTGATGGTGGCCGTGCCGGTCACGGTGCTGCTGGTGCCTGCACCGCTCAGGGTGTAGTTCTCGCTCGCCTCGAACACAGTGTCATTCACGGTGCTCACCTTGACGCTGAAGCTGTCGGTGTTGGCCGGTACCGTCACGTTGAAGGTGCCATCCGCATTGACGTTCACGGTCTGCACCGCCGTGCCGATAGTGACGGTCACCTGGGTGCCGCTGAAGTCGACCCCCTTGGTGGCAGTGCCACTGGCCAGGGTCAGCGTCAGCGTGGTCGGGGTGCTCGAGGTGTTGGTCAGCCCCACCGCAAAGCTGTTGGCATTCCCTTCCACCACTGTGTCACCCACGATGGTTGCCACCTTCGGTGCGCTGTCGTTGTCGGTGATGGTGGCATTGCCCGTCACACCGGTACTGCCATTGGTGGTCACGCCGCCAGCTTCGGTCACTTTCAGACTGAAGGTTTCATCGCCTTCATAGACGCTGTCCTGGGTGGTGGCCACGGTCACGGTCAGGCTGGTCACGCCCGCCGGGACTGTGACATCGCCATTGGTGGCCACGGTTAAGGTCTGGGTGTCGCCGTTGCCGTCCACATAGGTGACGGTCATGGTGCCAAGGTCACCCGCCTCGGCAGTGCCAAGGTTGAGCCCCAGGTTAATGGTCAGCGGCGCTTCGGTAGCATGGGTCAGGCCCACGGTGAACACCGCGTTGCTGCCTTCAGACACGTCACCGGCATCGGTGACCGACAGGGTCGGACGATCATCGTCCGGGGTGCCGCCGCCCGGTGGGGTGACGGAGCCATCATCAACGATGGTGGCATTGCCCGTCACACCGGTACTGCCATTGGTGGTCACGCCGCCAGCTTCGGTCACTTTCAGACTGAAGGTTTCATCGCCTTCATAGACGCTGTCCTGGGTGGTGGCCACGGTCACGGTCAGGCTGGTCACGCCCGCCGGGACTGTGACATCGCCATTGGTGGCCACGGTTAAGGTCTGGGTGTCGCCGTTGCCGTCCACATAGGTGACGGTCATGGTGCCA
Source organism: Aeromonas sp. ASNIH8 (assembly GCF_002919855.1). Classification (NCBI taxonomy): domain Bacteria; kingdom Pseudomonadati; phylum Pseudomonadota; class Gammaproteobacteria; order Aeromonadales; family Aeromonadaceae; genus Aeromonas; species Aeromonas sp. ASNIH8. The sequence goes on from NZ_PQLN01000037.1 coordinate 19,262, forward strand.
AGGTCACCCGCCTCGGCAGTGCCAAGGTTGAGCCCCAGGTTAATGGTCAGCGGCGCTTCGGTAGCATGGGTCAGGCCCACGGTGAACACCGCGTTGCTGCCTTCAGACACGTCACCGGCATCGGTGACCGACAGGGTCGGACGGTCTGCTTCATCAGTGATAATTGTCTTGATATTCGCATCTGACAGATCCAGTTTTTCAAAACCTAACGTGCCTATTGGCACTTGAATACCACTGACAGAGACATCAAAACTTTCATTTCCTTCATATATGAAGTCGGCCAAGGTAGAAATACTAAATGTTGCTGTCTTACCATCAGCACCAATAACCGCTTGGGTAGTCTCGGTGATGTCAGCACCACTGGCAGTGGTGTAGGTGTAACTCAGAGTCACGATGCTACCTGCCGGCGCGGCATCGCTCAGGGTCACGATGTAGGTCACCGTGCTCTCGCCTTCCACTACGCTCCCCGGCCCACGCAGAGTCACGGTGGTCACGTCACTGTCATCCACGACTGTATTGGTGATAGTGCCAGTGCTAACCAAATTCTCGTAATTGCCGCCGCTAGTCTTGTCGATAGTGACGCTCAGTGACTCTTCACCTTGCTGATAAATGTCATCTCCACGAACCGGTACCGGTTCACTGTTGGCACTGCTGCTGCCCACTGGAATGGTGATCACCACCCCGTTGGAGAGGGTCACGGTCAGCGGGCTGCCGGTCACCGGGTTGCTGACACTGGCGGTGTAGACAATGCTGCCGCCCTCGGTCACGGTCTGGCCGTTGGTGGCCGAGCTCAGGGTCACGGTGGTAGTGTCGACAGTGTCGACCACCTCGGTGGTCACCTTGCTGCTGGTGTCCAGCTGCTCGTAGTTGCCACCGCTGCTGCCGGTGATGCTCACCGTCAGGCTGCTGCCATCGTTGTAAACGTCGTCTCTCGGGGCATCGACCGTCACGCTGCCGCTCAGCTCGCCCGCCTTGATGGTGATGCTGGCGCCGTTGGACAGGGTCAGCACCAGATCGCTTTGCGGGGCGTTATTGACGCTGGCGCTGTAGGTGATTTGGCCCCCTTCGTTGACCTGCGCCGGGGCGCCCAGGGTCACGGTGGTGGTGTCGACAGTGTCGTTAATCTGGGTAGTCGTTGAAGGTCCAGTGATAATCTGGTTGAAACCACCGCCCTGAGTACCGGTAATCGAAACGGTGATCGTTGACGGGTCGACATAAGGGCTGTCTGCTGGAGCAGCAACAGTGACTGAACCGGAACTCTGGCCGACGGGAATGGTGATCACTGCACCATTTGACAGCTGAATAACCAAGTCAGAACCAAAAACAGGTTCATCTAATGTCGCAGTAAAGGTGATAAACCCACCTTCATTCACCTGTGCATCTGCACTCAAGACAAGGTTGGCGGAGGTAAAAAGGGGATCATCTTCACCAACGGCTTCAAGCGGTGGCTCACCATTGGCGTTGTAGGTGGTATCGAAAGTGGCTTCAGCAATGGTTGCGGAACCGGTACGGTCGATGGTGACAAAACCGCCGTTGCCACTGGCACCGGCGACGCCCCCAATACCGCCACCACCGGCAGCAGGTGCACCGCCTGCGGCAGAGGCTTCAAAGGCCTGGGTCGGGTCCGCGCCACCCAAGATCGCCTGTTGCAAGGCACTGATATCATCAGGAGTACCTGCAGCGCCGTTTTGCGCCAGCTGGGGAGCATCTCCCTCTTCGGCAGGCTCACTCTGCTCGCTGGCTGGTTGCACATTGAATGACTGTCCGCCGCCCATGAAACTGGCGCCATCCGGCGACATGATCACCGCCCCTTTCGGCAGCACATCACCTTCAGCCAACAGCTTCCGGCTGCCATCTGCGGCAACCAGATAAATTTGTCCTTTAAGTTGGGTTACGGTTACGCCCTGTTCCAAGGTAACGGCATTGGTGATCATGTTCTCTCCTGAATCCTGATTTGAATGCAATAAGCCACAGCCTACTTTGCAGACTGAGGGAAAAAATAACCAGCTCGAAAATTCGAAAGGATAGACCGATTTGAGGCTGAACTGTTCAGCCAGACAGAAGTGTGTAAAACGAGGTTGCGAGAATGGCAAAAACCAAAATTATCAATAAATTACAGAATGATGACGGGAGCATGACAAAGCATGCTCCCGTCAGGATTAACCCTAGGCCCCCGCCCAGAGGATGATAGCCAGCAGCTGTGGCGAGATGATCCGCAGGAACATAACCAGCGGGTAGACAGTAGCGTATGAGAGCGCACTGGCGCCACTGGTCGGGTGCATGGCGTTGGCAAAGGCCAGCGCGGGAGGATCTGTCATGGAGCCGGCCAGCAAGCCGCACAGGGTCAGATAGTTCATCTTGCCGTAGAGGCGCGCCAGCACACCGACTACCAGCAGCGGGATCAGGGTAATCGCCATACCGTAGAGCATCCAGGCTGGGCCATCACCGTTGATCAGGGTATCGACGAAGCCGGCACCGGACTTGAAGCCGACCACCGCCAGAAACAGCACGATCCCGATCTCCCGCAGCGCCAGGTTGGCGCTGGGTGGCATGAACCAGTAGAGCTTGCCGATGCTGCCGATCCGCGACAGGATCAGCGCCACCACCAGTGGCCCACCCGCCAGACCCAATTTGAGAGCGGCCGGGAAACCGGGCAGGTAGAAGGGGATGGAGCCGAGCAATACGCCAAGGCCAATCCCGATAAATACCGGCAACATCTGCACCTGCTGCAGTTTTTGCTGCACGTTGCCGACCACATTGGTGACAGCTTCGATGGCATCGAGGCGCCCCACCAGGTTGAGAATATCGCCAAACTGCAGGCTGGTCTGACTGGTCGGCACCAGTTCGATACCGGCACGGTTGAGGCGCGAGATCACCACGTCATAGCGTTGTTTGATATCCAGATCGCGGATCTTCTTGCCAAGAACCTGCTCGTTGGTCACCACAACCCGCTCGACTCGCAGATCGGTGCCGCGGGTCGAGAGCGAGGTCTCCACCTCCTCCCCCAACACCAGCAACACCTTGTGCAGCGCATGGCGCTCACCCACCAGGTGCAGCAAGTCACCCAGTTCGATACGGGATTCCGGCCGTGGCACCATCAGCTCGTCGCCACGCTTGAGCCGTGAACAGATGACATCGGACTCGTCGAGACTCGGGATCTCGCTCAGCATCAGGCCGTGCATGTTGGGATTGCGCACCGCGATGTTGATGGTCTGCAAGCTCTCCTTGGTTTTACCGGTTTGTAGCTCGAACTGGGCGGCTTCATCGTCGATCTTGATGCGAAAGAAGACCCTGACCAGCCACATGGTGAGCAAAATGCCACAGATACCAAACGGATAGGCAACCGCATATCCCATCCCCATCAGGCCGGTAGAACCGGGCGCGGCGCCCAGCTCGGCCAGGATCTGCTGGCCCGCACCGAGAGATGGCGTATTGGTGACGGCACCGGAGAAGACCCCCAGAATGACCGGCAACGGCACATCGAAAAATTGATGCAAGCCAGCGGCCACCACGCAGCCAAGGATGACCAGCAAGGCGGCAAAGGCGTTGAGTTTGAGACCCGAACTGCGCAATGACGAGAAGAAACCCGGCCCGACCTGGATGCCGATGGTATAGACAAACAGGATCAGGCCGAATTCTTGAATAAAGTGAAGCGTTTGTGCATCCAGCGCGAGATCGGAGGCGCCTGCAAAGTGACCCACAATGATGCCACCGAACAGCACCCCCCCTATTCCCAAGCCAACGCCATAGACTCGCCAGTTTCCCAGCCAGAGTCCTAGCACTGCCACCAGCGACAACATGCTGATGGAAAGCGCGATTTCACTCATTTCGTGCATCCTTTGCGAATTGAACTGGCCCTAGCTTGTCAGCAAACGCTGATGCCAACTGTGTGATACCGCACGAATTTATCCTTTTACGCGCTAAAAATACCAATTAAGGGCTAGTTGCAAGACGTTAGGCGACGTAGCCGTAAATGGCCATAAAGTGACAAACGCTGCCACCCAGCACAAAGAGATGCCAGATGGCGTGGTTATAGGGGATCTGCTTGGCCACATAGAAGATGACCCCGAGGCTGTAGATAAGGCCGCCAAGCCCGAGCAGCAGCAGCCCCTCACCGGCCAGATGGATATAGAGCTGGTAGATGACCACCAGCGACAGCCAACCCAGCATCAGGTAGGTAAAGAGCGACAACTTCTTGAAACGGTTAATAAACACCAGCTTGAACGCCACCCCAGCCAGCGCCAGGGCCCAGATCACCACCATCAAGCCCTTCGCCAGCGGCGTATCGAGCGCCACCAGCAGGAAGGGGGTATAGGTGCCGGCAATCAGCAGATAGATGGCGCAGTGATCAAACACCTTGCACCAGCGTCTGGCCCGCCCTTCCGCCATGCTGTGGTAGAGGGTCGAGGCGAGATAGAGCAGCACCAGACTGCCGCCATAAAGGCTGTAGCTCACCAGCGCCTGCGTACCCTGCCCCCATCCCTTGATGAGCAACAGCACCAGCCCGACAATCCCCAGCAACAATCCCGCACCGTGACTCAGCCGGTTTGCCAGCTCCTCCCGGGGGGAGTAATCCATCACACCACTCATAACATCGACTCCACAATAACTGTGGCTCACTCTACCCAGCGCCATTTCGGAGTACAAGTGTTCGCTTAAAAAATGGAGTGGCTGTCACCTGCCAACCTTTGGTGTATGCTCTGCCGCCGATGCCCGAGACAAGCGGCATAGACACCTACCCCGGTGACCTGGTCTGGAGAACCTGATGAAGTTGACTGAGCTGTTTGCACAAGCGGATCCCGCCTTTGGCGAGGCGATGAACACCTTGCTGGAGAGCTTCCACCACTCCGACGACAGTCAGGCCCCCTATCAGCGCGACCTGTTCACCCACCAGCTCGATCAATCCCGCATGCCTGCAGTCGGCCAATCTATCGAGGAGTATCTGGCGCGGCTGGCTACTCTGGTGCCCGGTGCCTCGCACCTCACCTCGCCACGCTACATGGGCCATATGACGGCGCCACTGCCAGCCTATACCGCCGAGCTGTCGCGCCTGCTGGTGATGCTCAACCAGAATCCGATGAAGATGGAGTCCTCCCGCCTGCTCAGCTTTCTGGAGCGAGAGGTGCTGGCCAAGCTGCACCGCCTCATCTATGGCCGGGACGATGCCTTCTACGGCGAGCAGATGCATGCCAAGGATGCCGCCCTCGGCGTCATGACCAGCGGCGGCACCATCGCCAACGTCACGGCACTGTGGCTGGCCCGCAACCGCGCCTGTGGCGACAACCTGTTCGCCCTCTATGAGCAGGGCTATCGGGGCGCCGTCATTCTCGGTTCACGCCTGATGCACTACTCCTTCGACAAGGGAATGGATCTGCTGGGACTGGGCGCCCGCAGCGTCTGGCGCCTTGAGACCGACGAGCAGAACCGGCTCAGTCTGGCTGCGCTGGAGCAGGCGCTGATCCAGTGCAAAGAGCAGAAATTGAAAGTACTGGCATTGGTCGGCGTGGCAGGCAGTACCGACTTTGGCTCCATCGATCCCCTGCCTGAGCTGGCCGCCATAGCCGAGCGCGAGCAGATCCACTTCCACGTGGATGCCGCCTGGGGTGGCCCGACCCTCTTCTCCCCCCGCTATCAAGGTTTGCTGGCCGGAATAGAGCAGGCCGACACCGTCACCCTCGATGGCCACAAGCAACTGCTGGTGCCGCTTGGTACCGGCATGCTGCTCTGCCGCCAGCCCGACCTGATGATGGCGGTCAAGCGGGAGGCGCCCTACGCCATTCGTGCCACCTCGTTCGATCAGGGTCGCTTTACCCTGGAGGGCACCCGCCCGGCCAATGCCCTCTATCTGGATGCCGCTTTCCAACTCTTCGGCCAGCAAGGTTACGCCGAGCTTATCGAAGCCAACTACGACCGCGCCCGGCTGATGGCAGATCTCATCGAAAGTGACCCCGCCTTCGAGCTGATGTCGGCACCGGTGATGAACCTGCTCTCCTACCGCTGCATCCCGCCCCACCTGCAGGGCAAGGTGCTGGATGAGACGGCCAATGCGCAGATCAACGACTTCAACGTGGCACTGCAAAAAGCCCAGCGGGCCGAGGGGCACAGCTTTGTCTCACGTACCCAGCGCGCAGTGTCCCGCTATGGCGAGCAACCACTCACGCTGCTGCGCGCCGTCCTGCTCAACCCCCTCATCAAGGAAGCAGACATACGCGCATTGCTGGACGATCAGGTGCGCCTTGGCAACCAGATTGCCAGCCAGCTGTTCGAGTAACCCGCCGCCCCGGGAAAGAACTGCCTGCAGCATGGACGGTCTTATTCATTTGCCGTTGTCTGACGGGCAGGTACACTGAGTGAAATTTTGAGGTTAGAGCCCAGCATGAAGCAGTTTATCGAGTTCATCCCCCTGATCGTCTTCTTCGCGGTCTACAAGTTTTACGACATCTACACCGCCACTGGCGCCCTGGTGGTCGTCACCGGCCTGCAACTCCTGTACAGCTGGCTTCGCTATCGCCGGGTCGAGAAGATGCAGTTGTTCACCTTCGTGCTGGTCGGTTTCTTCGGCGGCCTCACCGTCTTCTTCCACGACGATGCCTTTATCAAGTGGAAGGTGACCGTCATCAATGTGCTCTTTGCCCTCGCCCTGCTCATCGGCCGCTATGGCTTTGGCAAGAACCTCATCAAGCAGATGCTGGGCAAGGAGCTCCAAGCCCCCGACCGGGTCTGGGACAACGTCAATCTCGGCTGGGTCGGCTTCTTCACCCTGTGCGGTCTGCTCAACCTCTACGTGGCCTTCAACCTCTCCCAGGAGATGTGGGTCAACTTCAAGGTGTTCGGCCTGCTGGGCATGACCCTGGTCTTCACCCTGCTCAGCGGCGTCTATCTCTATCGCCACATGCCGGCCGAGCAGAACGCAGAACAGAAAAAATAACCGCAACCAGAAAGGGATTGTTCCATGTGGTATCTGATCTACTCCGAAGATGTCGCGGGCAGCCTGCCCCAGCGCAAGCTGGCACGCCCTGCCCACCTGGCCCGCCTGCAAGCCTTGCAGGATGAGGGCCGCCTGCTGACGGCCGGCCCCAACCCGGCCATCGATGCCGAGGATCCGGCCGATGCGGGCTTCACCGGCAGCACCGTCATCGCCGACTTTGCCAGTCAGGCCGACGCCCAGGCCTGGGCCGATGCGGACCCCTATGTTGCGGCAGGGGTCTACGCCAGAGTGACCATCAAACCGTTCAAGAAAGTCTTCTGAGCCCATCGAGGCTGACAAGAAAAAGGCCGGACACTGTCCGGCCTTTTCGTATCCGATGGTGACTCATGCCCTGGCCACAAACCAGGGATTGAGGATATCGGGCTTGTTGTAGCAAAGCGGCGAACCATCGAGCTGGGTGACGCTGCCCCCCGCCCCTTCCAGTACCGCCTGAGCTGCCCCCGTATCCCACTCGCAGGTCGGTGCGAGCCGCGGGTAAAGCTCGGCCTCCCCCTCGGCAATGATGCAAAACTTGAGAGAGCTGCCCATGGAAACCAGCTCGATCTCGCCCCGCTCCAGTTCGCCAAAACGGGCCAGATACTCGAGTGTCTCCTGCGACAGGTGATTGCGACTGCCCACCACGCGCCACACTTGCCCAGCGTCATGAGGGCGGGTCTGGATGGCCTCGTGCCTGCCATCAGCCACACGCCAGGCGCCAATCCCCTTGCCCCCATACCAGAGCTTGTCCAGTACCGGGGCATAGACCAGCCCCCAGCGCGGGGTCCCCTGTTCAATCAGGGCGATATTCACCGTGAACTCGCCGTTGCGGGAGACAAACTCCTTGGTGCCATCCAAAGGATCCACCAACCAGTAACGGGACCAGCCGAGTCGCGCAGCCATCACCTCGGGGGAGGACTCTTCCGACAACACCGGGATATCGGGAGTGAGACGGGCCAGCGCCTGAACGATCACCTCGTGGGCCCCCTTGTCCGCCGCCGTCAGCGGGCTCTCGTCCTGCTTGTACTCCACCGCAAAGGGCTGGCTGTAGATGGACATGATGGCCTCACCGGCAGCGCGGGCGATGGGCTCCAGTTCGGAAATGGCGGGTAGATACATGGAAAAGAGTTCTCGCTCAAAGGGTTGGTCAGTGTAACCGAGTGAGTATCTTCGGCTTATAGCCGTTTGCACTGACTTATACAGTGTCAAAACTGACAGACAAAAAGTGGCGCAACACAGCTAATGATAAATGTGATACTAACGCCACATAAGGACATGACGATATGAACAAGAAGACCCTGATCGCCGCACTGCTGCTGGGCTGCCTCCCCCTGTTGAGCCAACCTCTGCTGGCCGCCGACAAGGCGGCGACCAAGCCTGTGGCCACCACCCAAGTCAAGGAGAGCGGCAAGATCAATCTCAATACCGCCAGTGCCGGCGAGCTCACCGCCCTGAAGGGCATTGGCGAGAAGAAGGCACAGGCCATCATCGACCACAGGGAGAAGCAGGGCAAGTTCACCTCCGTCGATCAACTGGCGGACGTCAGTGGCATCGGACCTGCCACGCTGGAAGCAAACCGGGACATGATTATCGTCAAGTAACCGGTTTGAATCCCTGTCATCCCAAGGGCAGCCTGTGGCTGCCCTATTTTTCTTCGGGTATCATGAGCCCACTTTGTATCTTCGGACTCACTCCATGAAAAAGACACCGCTCGTTGTTCGCAAGGCCGTTCTCCCCGTTGCCGGTCTGGGTACCCGCATGCTGCCCGCCACCAAGGCCATCCCCAAGGAGATGCTGCCCGTGGTCGACAAGCCGCTGATCCAGTATGTGGTGCGCGAAGCCATCGCCGCCGGCATCAAGGAGATCATCCTGGTGACCCATTCAAGCAAGAACTCCATCGAGAACCACTTCGACAAGAGCTTCGAGCTGGAGGCGACCCTGGAGAAGCGGGTCAAGCGCCAACTGCTGGAAGAGGTTCAGCACATCTGTCCCAAAGACGTCACCATCATGCACGTGCGTCAAGGGGAAGCAAAAGGCCTGGGTCATGCAGTACTGTGTGCCCGCCCCCTCATCGGGGATCAACCCTTCGCCGTTCTGCTGCCGGATGTGCTCATCGACGAGGTGGCCAGCGATCTGAAGCAGGACAACCTGGCGGAGATGGTGCATCTGTTCGAAGAGGAGCAGATCAGCCAGATCATGGTGGAAGCCGTCCCCGAGAGCGAAGTGGACAAATACGGCATCGCCGACATCAAGGGGGAGGCCCTGAGCGAAGGCATGTCCCTGCCGATGCAGGCCATCGTCGAGAAGCCGCCCCGGGATGAAGCCCCGTCCAACCTGGCCGTGGTCGGTCGCTATGTGCTCTCGGCCAATATCTGGCCCTTGCTGGAAAAAACCCCGGCCGGCGCCGGCGACGAGATCCAGCTGACCGATGCCATCGCCATGCTGATGGAAAAGGAGCAGGTCAATGCCTACTTCATGAAGGGACGCAGCCACGATTGCGGCAGCAAGCTCGGTTACATGAAGGCCAATGTGGAATACGCCGTGCGCCATCGGGAACTCAGCAAAGAATTCACCAGCTGGCTGAAGCAGTTTGCCAAAGAGCTGTAATCTCTGAATATTTACAAGATAAGCAGAATAAAAAACTGGGCATCATTCGATGCCCTTTTTCATTTTATAAACAAATATTCAACCATTGATAGATAAAATATCGCTAAATCATAATATTGTAATTTAAAGTCGCTTGTTCTATAAGGATTAAGGCTTGTTCCTAGCCCTTGCATAAAATTTCTAAAAAAATATAAGACACAGGTGGAAGTTCCAATGAATAACCCGTCCAAAGGGACCTTTTTAGGTCACCCTAAAGGGCTTTTTTTGCTCTTTAGTACCGAACTGTGGGAGAGATTCTCCTATTACGGCATGCGTGCCGTGCTCGTCCTCTATCTGACCGACCTGACCGCCAACGGTGGCATGGGCTGGACCCAGGCCGACGCCCTCAAGCTGTACGGCATCTATACCGGTCTGGTCTACATCACTCCCATCATCGGCGGCTGGCTCGCCGATACCTTCCTGGGCCAGCGCCGTGCCATCCTGTTCGGTGCCGTGCTGATGGCCGCCGGCCAGTTTACCCTGGCACTGCCTCACGCCATGTTCCCTGACATGGTCAACACCGTCTTCTATGCCGGCCTTGGCTTGCTGATCGTGGGCAACGGCCTGTTCAAACCGAACATCTCCACCATGGTGGGCGACCTGTATAAAGAAGGGGATCACCGTCGTGACGGCGCCTTCACCATCTTCTACATGGGCATCAACCTGGGCTCCCTGCTGGCCGGCGTGATCTGCGGCGCCGCCGCCACCGCCTATGGCTGGCAGGCCGCCTTCGTCAGCGCCGGTATCGGCATGCTGCTCTCCCTGGTCGTGCAGGCCACCATGGCCCAGCGTTTCCTTGGCGACATCGGCCGTGTGCCCGCCGCCCAGCGTGCCGCTCTGCAGCGCTCCAAGGAGCAAAAAGCGCCCCTGACCAAACAGGAAGTGGATCGCATCAAGGTGATCCTGGTACTGGGCCTGTTCACCATCATCTTCTGGGCCGGCTTCGAGCAGGCCGGTGGTCTGATGAACCTGTATGCCCAGGAGTATACCGACCGCATGATCGGCAGCTTCGAAGTGCCGACAGCCTGGTTCCAGTCCCTGAACCCCTTCTTCATCATCACCCTGGCCCCTGTCGTGGCCGCCATCTGGATCAAGCTCGGCAAGAAAGAGCCGAACTCCCCGGTGAAATTCGCCATGGGCCTGCTGTTCCTGGCCGTCGGCTTCCTGTTCATGATCGGCGCCGTGCTGGAGCAAGGTGGTGATCAGGCTGTCAAGACCTCCATGTTCTGGCTGGTCGGTGCCTACCTGTTCCATACCCTGGGCGAGCTCTGCCTCTCTCCCATCGGTCTCTCCATGGTGACCAAGCTGGCTCCGCTGCGCCTGGCCTCCCTGATGATGGGTGCCTGGTTCGGTTTCGTGGCCCTGGCCAACTATGCCGCCGGCTTCATCGGCTCCTTCGTCGGCGAGTCCGGTGCCATGGCCATCTTCGGTGGCATCGCACTGGCCGCCGTGATCAGCTCCCTCATCCTGCTGACCATGGCCAACCGCCTGGTCTACTGGATGCACGGTGCCGAAGGCCCGGCCAAAGAGCCCGAAAAACAAGAGCAGAAACTGCAGTCCGCGACCGTTTGACCGGTCAGGACAGCAGAGACCAAACAGGGCGCCCATGGGCGCCCTGTTTGCATGTGTTCACTTCACTGCGTCAGTGGTGACGAACCTGCATCGTCAGGGCGCTGCCGCTGTCACTGCGAAACTGCAGATCAAAGGGCTCGTGCCAGCTTCGCCTGTGCAACGTGTAGCGACTGCTGCGCATCAAGCCGAGCGGCAACCCCCCTGCACGCATCAACCAGTGAGGTGAGGTGAGCCCGGCATTTGCAAAAAGCAGCCCATCTTCCTGATCGAACAGCAGGGCCGCCATGGCAAAGGAGTGACGCAGGCCCGACTCCAGCAGTTGCAGATTGAGGTAATCCAGCAATCGGTGTGGCTGGGTCAACAGCAGGCTCTCTTGTTGCTGGTATTGGCGGTAGGGGCCGTTCATCAGGGATCGCACCAAGGCACCACAGAAGGCCGCATCCACACCGAGGATGGGCAATTCCATCACCAGTACCAGCAGCTTGTCGTCCAGTTTGAAGGTATCCGGGATGAAGAGATTGCCCATGCCAGCAAAGGTGACCTGCCAGGGCCCCCACTCCTGCATGCCAGGGGGGGACAACCAGGCGAGCAGCCGGCTGCTCGCCAGATCGTGGCCACGGAAGAAGTCGATGTGCTCCATCAGTTCCAGCTGCTGGCTCTGATGCCCGAGGTTTGTCAGGCATTGCTCGATGCTGCGGCGGATCTGCTCATAGTCATTCACCGGTTTGATGAAGAAGTCCTTGGCCCCCGCCCGCAGCGCACGCTCGATCGCAGCCATCTGATCCTGACCGGAGATGACGATGACGGGCACCTGTGGATAGCGGGCGGTGAGGCAGGCAATCACCTCATGGCCATCCATGTTCGGCATGTTCAGATCACACAACACCACATCGGGGTGATAGAGCGCTGCGGCAGAGAGCCCCTCAATCCCGTCTTCTGCCTGAAAGACGCAGGCCCCGTCGTGCTCGAGATAAGATACCAGTGAGTGGCGAAAAACCGCTTCGTCTTCTACCACCAAGATCCGTAGTCCGGCTTTTGACATCTTGACAAAGCTCTTATTAGTCAAATGGTTATTTGAGCATTAAGACTAGATCATGGGCGCTGGATACCGCCACACAATATTGTCGAGCAGCGAGCCAGGTTGGCCTTGGTATCTGCCAAGCGTTTGAAATGGTCCGACTATTTTGCTCGCCCCCTTGCGCAGAGATGATCGGCAACCGTCGCCCGGCAGCCGTTCTCTCGCAGGTCGGCACCATGAATTGTATGAGGCACCGCCATGAGGGATAATGCCCTCCACTCCAGATCGTGAAGCAGACCATGACGCCAGCCGAATACAGCGCCCTCGCCCATCCCAGACTCTCCCATCCGGCCCGCAGCCTCTATACCCTGCAACTGCGCCGCTTGGTGCTGGAAAATCGGCTGGCCCGACTCAACTATCCCGAGCTTGGCCGGGCACTGGCTGTCGTCGATCCGGGCAATTCCGGTGGTTTCAGCTATCAGGTCAACGCTCGCCAGCTGACCGAACTGCTCGACGAGCTGATGGAGGCCGAACTGCTTCAGGTCGAGGCCCAGGCTGACAGTGAGCACTACCACCAGTGCCCTTTCCAGTTGCCGTTGCTGAGCCAGCGGGTGCGCAGCCCTCTGCCGGCACGCCCGTTCCAGATGCACCTGCAGTGGCGTCCGGACGAAGAACTGCCTGCTCTCGCACGCCTGTGCGGGGTGATCGATGCCAGCTACAGCGAAGAGGATCTCGGGGAGTTCATCGCCTATTGGCTCGGCCGCCCCGAGGTGTTCGACTCCCAGCACCAGTGGATGTTGAAATTTATTCGGGCCCTCAAGAGTCGGCGCTACGCCCGCCGTCCGGCGACCGTGGTCACCGGGTACCAGCAGGTCGCGCCAGCCCCGGTAGAGGCTGGCCCGAGCCGCCGGGCGCAAGAGATGATCGATGAGGCCAAACGGCTGGCACAAGCTCAGGAGCCGGAGAATGATTGATACCAGGCGGCCACGAAGTGCACTATTGACCCCCTGCCCATCCAGCCACAGCCCTAGCAGAAGGAGAATTCCATGACAGATCCGCACGACCCGATGCGCCAGGCACTGGAAGAGATCGAGGCCAAACGCCAGAAAATCGCCAAGGCGAGACAGGAGCAACGGGCTCATGATCCCGAGCTCAAGCGTCACGTCAGCAGCCTGCAGCAACGTATTCTCCGACTGCGGGCCGCAACCGGCGGCAGCCAGTACGACTACGAGACCCTGCGCAAGGAGTACGACGCCAAGGCCAATGCCGAAGTGCGCGAGTTGCAGAAGGCCGCCCGCCAGGAGCGGATCCAGAAGCTGATCGCCCAGGCCGACCTCAATCCGGACTGGATCTTCGACAAGATGGATTCCGGTGACCCGGCCCTGCAATACCCCATCGAGACAGCCCGCTACTTCATCAGCGGTTTCGAGCACTGGGAGAAGAGCGGCGGGGGCTGCATGCTGATCTACGGCGATTACGGCACCGGCAAATCCACCCTGGCGGGTGCCGTGGCCCACGAGTTGATCGCGCGCCACCAGAAGTCGGTGATCTTCCAGCAGTGGGCCTCCATCGTGGACAGGCTCTTTTTCAACGTCATCCAGGATCAGGAGGAGCGCAACCAGTACCGCCGCGCCCTGGAAGAGGTGGACCTGCTGATCATCGACGAGGTGGCGGCCAACCGTGCCAAGATGGCCGAGAGTCAGTCCAGCTTCCTCGGCCACCTGCTGCGCCGTCGTCGCAACCTGTCCAAAAGCGTCATCATCATCACCAACCACAGCCCCCAGAGCCTGCATCAGGCCATCGGTGATTTCAGCTATGAGGCGATCAAGGCGTTCAATCCGGTGGACATCCACCTGAGCGGACCCAGCCGCCGTCCCAGCATCGGCCATTACAACGGTTGATCCCGTCGGGCCGGCGTCCCTGATGTGCGGCCCTTCATATCCCCTGCACCTCACAAATAAAAACCACTCTCATTTACAGAGAGCCATCCAGGCTCTAGGCTTGCTCTTTTGTTCGAGAGGGCCTGTCATGCCAACCACACTCATCTTCGGTGCCAGTCGAGGACTGGGCCGCGCCTTCACCGACCACGCACTGCAACTGGGCCACAGGGTCGTTGCCCTGGTGCGCCATGCCGACATGGCCAGCGAGCTGCATACCCTGGGAGTCGAGGTCGTCATCGGGGATGCCCTGGACCCCCAGGCCGTGGCCCAGGCTTGCCGCTTGGCGGACAGGGATGCCCGGGTAGTCTCCACCCTCGGCGGCTTTCGCCAGAGTGCACCGGTGGATTATCAGGGCAACCGCCATGTGATCGACGAGATGGAGCACTCCGGGCTCAGCCGCCTGCTGCTGGTCACCTCCCTCGGTTGTCGCGACAGCTGGCAATACCTGCCCGAACGGGCTCGCGCCGCCTTCGGACACTAGGTACGCCTCAAGAGCCTGGCGGAAAGCTGGCTGCAGACAAGCACCCTTGAGTGGACCATTTTACGCCCCGCAGGGTTGCAGGATGGGGAGCCCACGGGTCAGGCCATCCTGAGCCAGGGGCAGGAGAGGCATGGCCTGGTCAGGCGCCAGGATGTGGCTATACGGGGTTTGCAACTGCTCAGCGACCAGGAGGCGTGCGGCCAGATCTATGCCATCGGCGATCCGGGTCTGAATCAGCCATGATCCCTGTGAATGGCAACACGGTCAGCCCAGTGGCTGACCGTGTTGTTGCAAGGCGCCTAGTCGGTGGAAGACGCTGTCGCCCCATCATCCGGCCGCATTGCAGGGCACGGTTGACGCCATCGGAGCAACCAGCACGCCAGAGCGCCATACAGCAGCGCCAGTCCCCACAACTGCCACCAGTAGCGGGAGACCTGGGCAAAGTCGGCCCCCATCTGATTGAGGCGCAGGAATCCCTCGATGGCCGGCGTGCTCGGTGCCCACTGGGCCAGCCAGTTGAGGGGGGCCGGGATGAGCTCAAGGGGCCAGATAAAGCCGGCCAGGAAGACTAGCGGCAAAGAGGAGACAAGCACCACCTGGGTCGGTAGATCACGGCGGGTGAACAGGGCGCCGAGCACGATCCCGAGCCAGGTGGTGGCCAGCAGGAACGGCAGGGTAAAGAGCCAGAGTTCGCCGGGTACAGCGGTGCGGGCAATACCGTAGTGATCGAAGCAGAAGCCGAAGAAGTAGGTCACCGGAAGGACGAAAAGAACCCCCACCACCAGGGTGCGGGCCAGCAACAAGGCCGGCACGGGGGCATGTTGCCAGTAGCCTGACTCGCCACGGCGGCTGCGCTGGTTCTGGGTCGCCCCCAGGATGCCGGTCCCCATCAGCAACACCTGATGCAGGATCAGCACGAATACCGCAGGCACCACGTAGTTCACATAGCCCATGGTGGGGTTGAATACCGGCAGCACATTGAGGGCCACCGCGTTCCAGCCCATGGCGGCCTGGGGCAGCGCCTCGCCCTGGCTCAGCAGCCTGGCCACCTTCACCTGGGCGGCGAGCGTGCCCCCCGCCTGGGCCAGCCCTTCGGCAATGGTGCCATAGACCAGGAAGTAGGAGGCATCTCCGGCATAACCCAGGGTCACGCTCCTGCCCAGCATCAGATCCCGATAGAAGTGGCGGGGAATGTGCAAGATGCCGCTCGCCTTGCCGGTCAGCATCATCTGGCGGGCCTCGTCGAGCGAACCGGCACGGGCCACCAGTTTGACCTGCGCCGTGGCATCGGCCATAAACTCCAGCTGGCGGGAAAGCTGGCTGCCATCCTCGTTGACCACCACCACGGGCTCTTCCCTGGGCAATTGGTGCAGGTAGGGCTGGGGGTAGAGGAAGGAGTAGAAGAAGACGCCGCCAAACAGGGTCAGCATGATGGCGCGATCCGCCAAGAGGGTGCGCAGCTCAAGGCGCACCAGATCCCAGAATCCCATCATGGCCTGGACTCCTCATGGGGCAGGGCCGCGCCCGACGGCGTCCGGTAGCGGTGTACCACCAGCAACAGGGGTAGCAGAAACAGCAGCAGAGCCCCGAGCTGGGGCAGGGCCGCCGTCAACGGTTGACCGTAGTTGGTTTGCCCGATCTGCAGCTCCACATAGTGGGAGATGGGCAGCAGGCTGCGCCAGAACTGGGCCACATCACCCATGGCGCTGACCGGAAAGGTGACCCCCATGAAGGCAAATCCCGGCGCCGTGTAGGCGCCGGCCAGAGAGAGCGCCCGCGCCGGATCCCGGATGATGGCGTAGAAGAAAGCCCCCATGGTGACGCAAGCGGCCGACGCCAGTCCCAGCCCCGCCGTCAGCACCAGCCAACTGCCTTGCATGGGGTACCCAAGCCCCTTGAACAGCAGCAGACTCCACGCCAGACCCCACCCCCAGCCGATGAGCACATGGGGTAGCAGGGTACGCCAGAGGCCGAACCAGACCCCTCTGGTGGTCCAGTCCAACCCGAGGCGATCGGTGCGGGCCAGGGCGTTCAGGCCATAGAGCACCACCAGGATCTGCCACACCGCAGGCAGCAGGGCGCTCAGCAGAAACTGGGCGTAGCTGGAATTGATGTTGTAGAGCGCGGTAACCTGGCTCGCAATGGGTACGGATTGTCCCAGGGCACCGGGCAGCGTCGTGCCGTCGGCCATGGCCGAGAGCACGCCCACCTGGCCATTGAGAGTTCCCACCACCTGGGCCAGTGCGGAGTTGACCAGCTTGGCAATCAGGATGAACTGGCCATTGTTGAACACGGTCACCCTGGGTTGCGTCCCCTCGCGGGCATCCCGCTCCAGGTGATGGGGGATCACCACCAGGGCATAGATGTCTCCCCCACGCAGTGCCCTGGCCCCCTCGTCGATGGCGTCAAACTGCTGCGCTATCTTGAGCCCGGCGGAGCCATCGAGAGAGAACGCCAGTTGTCGGGAGAGGGTGCTGCGATCCAGATCCACCAGACCGACCTTGAGATCCCGCGCCAGGCCGGCTGAAAAGATCCAGCACAGGATCCCTATTAGCACCAAGGGGACCCAGCTCGCCAGCGCCCGGCCGAACGGGTCTTGCCAGAGCAACCGCCATTCGCGCCCCATCAGAGCTCGACCAGCACGCTCATGCCGACCCGCAGCCCGTCAACCGGCTGCAAGGGGCGCGCTTCCACCTGGAAGCTTTTCATGTCAAACCCCTGGCGGGTGTCGGTGGCACGCCAGGTGGCGAAATCCCCCATTACGGCCACATGGGTCACCTTGAAGCGCACCAGCTGATCCCCCAGGCCGGGAATACGGGCATCAAACTCGGTACCGACCGGGAACCTTGGCAAGAGGTCCTCACGGACATGGAACTGGGCCCAGGCATCCTTCATGTCGAGCAAGGTCACCACGGGGAAGCCCTGGGGAGCCAGCTCGCCGCTACGCAACAGCACCTGGGCAACTTCCCCCTCGTGTGGGCTGGCGATGCGGGTATCGGCCAGATAGGCTTCCACTTCTGCCACGCCGCCAGCCGCCATCTTGGCCTGCTCGCGGGCCGCTATCTTGGTCTCTTCCCGCGCCCCTTCCAGCGCCATCTGGTATTGCTGCCAGGCCATGCCCTCGCTGTACTTCGCCGCCTGCCAGGCCGTCCAGGCCTCGTCACGCTTTTGCAGCGACATCACGCCATCCCGATGCAGGCTGGCAATGCGCTCGTAGGTTTTACCATGAAGCAGGGCAGCCGCCTTGGCCTGTTGCCACTGATCCTTGGCGGCCGCGATCTGCTGCACTCGCGCCCCCTTCTCGGCCTCTTCGGCCATGGCACCCGCCGCGGCCTGCCCGGCCTTGGCCTGACTCAGCTTGGCCTCGATCTCCGGGCTCGCCAGAGTGAACGCCAGTTGGCCCCTGGCCAGTTGATCCCCCTTCTTCACCAGCACCTCGTCGATGCGGCCCGCCACCTTGGAAGAGACCGAATACTGCTGCGCCTCTATCTGCCCCTGCAGACGCACCGGCTCCGGCTGATAGGCCAGCCAGAAGCGCCAGCCCAGCCAGAGCACAAGCAATACCAGCGCCAGTGGCAGCAGCCAGGGCTTGCCCTGGCTCATCTTCTTCTTGATGGGGGGATGACTCATGAATTCACCTCGGCAAACGGGCGACCCTTGACGGTCGAAACGGACATGAATAACGGAGTGGAAGAGCGCGCGATCATGAGTTCACCTCGATCGCCTGGCCATGCTGATACTGGTTGAAACTGTTCATCTGACCGGAGAGTGCCAACAGGCGGGCCAGAGAGATCACGTATTGATAGGCGGCGGCGGCGCGCTGGGTCTTGACCCCGGCAAGCTGGGTCTGGGCATCGACCACATCGAGGGAAGTGGAGAGCCCCTGACCGAATGCCTTGTCACGCAACCGCACGTTCTCCTCGGCCAGCGCCTGGGTCGAGGAGAGAGAGTGATACTCCTCCAGTCCCTGGGCAGCCTCGCGCCAGGTCTTCTCGACCAGCAGCTCCAGATCCTGGCGGGTCTTGGCTTGCAGCAGGTTGACCTGGAGTTCGGCGCTCTTGGCTGCCTGGACCGTCTCGGAGCGGCCATCACGACTCACCAGCGGCATGCTGACCCCGACACCAACCAGCCAGTCCGGTGTGGTCTTGGAGACGATGGAATCATCTTCATAGAGGTTGTAGTTGCCGAACAGGAAGAGCTCGGGGGCGTATTTGCCCTTCTCCAGCTTGATCATCCCCTGGGCCTGCTCCTTCTTGGCCGTCAACAGCTTGAGACCGGGATGCACCGACAGGGTCTCCTCCACAAAGGGAGACAAGGCCGGCATCCCTTCGTTGATGAAGAGGGCGGTATTGGGCTCAGCCTGCTTGAGCTTGAGCATGTGGCCGAGCGCCAGCTGGGCGATCTCCAGGCTGCGCCTGGCCTTCTGGGTATCGATACGTGCCCTGTCATAGGCAGACTGGGCCGAAAGGCGCTCCACCTTGGCGATCTGCCCCTGGGCTTCGAGCTTCTTGGCATGATCCAGATGGTGTGCCAGTCCCTGCTCGATCTCCTGCTTGGTCTGCACCACCTGCGCCGCCAGCACCACCCCGAAGTAGGTCTGGGAGAGGCTCTCGAAGGTGGACTGCTGTTTGAGCACCAGCAACTGCTCAGCCTCGCTCACCTGGGCCTGACGAATATCCTGGGCCGCATCGATGCGCCCGCCGGTAAAGAGCGGCCATAGCATCTTGACCGAACTGGTCACCACGTTCTGCTTGGTGAGGGGGGTGACGAAATCGCTCGGGCTGAGGTTGAGTGCCTGCATCACGGGCCCCAGCACCTTGCCGAATTCCGGATGATTGGCGATGGGGTTGAGATCCAGCATGTCCAGCTCCATCGGCTGATCAAGATGGGTATAGCTGGCCCCCACATCCACCTTGGGCAGGTACATGGCCTTGGCCGCCTCCCGCAGTTGCTGGGCCCTCTCCACCCCGGCCTGCTCTGCCGCCAAGCCGTCATCCTGCTGGATGACCCGACTCCAGGCCTCGGTAAAGCTGACCGTCTGCGCCTGGGCCGACCCCAGCACGACACCCAGCAGGCATGGGCAGAGCGATTTGATGAACTTTGCCGTCATACATCCCCGATCCGTTTGTAATAAAATTGTGTAGAGCCTTTGCTCAATTCAGGCCCGCTATCATAGCCTAAACCGACTTGAGAGGGAGACTCACAAATCACCATCCCCCTCACTCGCGCCCCCCTGACCATGGTCACAGACAATATGTCCGATTTTCAAGCACTCCTGAATTTGCAAGCCTTGGCGCGACGTTTTTTTCAGAAAAAAATGGCTGACGCTCAAATACTAACCTTTTCTCCTGACTAAAAAATGCGTAATATACGCCGCCCTAAGCCGATGGTAACCGTGGAATGCAGATAGGTCCCCACACGCTTGAAACTCCCCTGATCGTGGCCCCCATGGCCGGTGTAACAGACCGACCATTTCGTGAACTTTGTTTACGTTTGGGAGCCGGTATGGCCGTTTCCGAGATGCTGCTGGCCAACCCGGATGTCTGGGATACCCAGAAAACCCGGATGAGAATGGATCACTCTGCTGAAGGCGGCTTGCGATCGGTCCAGATTGCCGGTGCCGACCCCGAGATGATGGCGTTTGCTGCCCGCTACAACGTGGAGCAGGGCGCTCAGATCGTCGACATCAACATGGGATGTCCGGCAAAAAAAGTGAATAAGAAGCTGGCAGGTTCCGCCCTGCTGCGTCAGCCAGACCTGGTCAGATCCATCTGCCGGGCCGTGGTGGATGCGGTGGAAGTACCTGTCACCTTGAAGATCCGCACAGGATGGGATCCGGATAACCGCAATGGCGAGGAGATCGCCCGAATCGCCGAAGATTGCGGTATCGCGGCCCTTGCCGTGCATGGTCGTACCCGTGCCTGCCTCTACAAGGGCGAAGCGGAGTACGACACTATCAGGGCGATTAAGCAGGCCGTATCGATTCCTGTTGTCGCCAATGGCGACATCGATAGCCCGGAGAAAGCCCGGTATGTCCTCGACTATACCGGTGTCGACGCCGTGATGATCGGCCGTGCTGCGCAAGGACGACCCTGGATTTTCCGGGAAATCCGCCATTTTCTTGAAACGGGCACCAAGCTGCCGCCTCCCGACAGGGAAGAGGTTCGCACCCTGATGAACGAGCATGTCACCAATCTGCACCAGTTTTACGGTGCCTATCTGGGAGCGCGCATTGCCCGTAAACACGTGGGCTGGTATCTGGATGAAGAAGAGGCGGGCCGAGAATTCCGTAAGCACTTCAATGCCCTGGATTGTGCAGACGCACAACTCGAGGCACTCGAAGCGTATTTCGATGGATTAGGTTAACGCATAACTAAAGAGCCGACCGAATATGTTCGAACAAACCCTGACTTCTGATGCATTGGTAACAACTACTCACAATCACGCTGCCGAGCCGACCCAACGCCCCCTGCGTGACTCTGTGCAACAGGCCCTGCGTAACTACCTGGCCCAGTTGAACGGTCAGGAAGTGATTGATCTGTACGATATGGTTCTCTCCGAAGTCGAAGCTCCCATGCTGGACGTGATCATGCAGTACACCCGTGGCAACCAGACCCGCGCCGCCGTGATGATGGGCATCAACCGCGGCACCCTGCGCAAGAAACTCAAGCGTTACGGCATGAACTAAGCCATAACAGCTAAGCTATTGAAAATAAAGGCACCATCATTTTATTGATAGTGCCTTTTTCGTTTTGAACCCACATTTGAACCCACACCTACAAGACTAGTTATCATTGTCGACGACTCAACTCGGACTAGCCTGATGAACAGCGTTGACCACATAACTGTACCTATCCTCCCCATGTTGCCTAATGCAAGAGAGGGCCAATGGCCCTCTCTTGCTATCTATGTTGTTGGTCAGTGCAAACAGCACTGCTTGTACTTCTAGCCGCAGCCAAAGGGACACGGCTCGTTGCGGCCAATCTTGATGGGTACCACCACTGGTGTTCGCTACGTTGTGCCAGAAAGTGGGCATGAA